>JAUWOU010000027.1 GCA_030612005.1 Candidatus Thorarchaeota archaeon
GGGATTAGTTTAGCACGAGTTGCATAGGATGTCTGGACAATTCATGCAATTCGGGTGGAGGCTCGATCTGGAGGAGATGCAAAAGAGCTGGTCCCACTTCTAAAACGAATGCCACCTCAAGGTCTTGAGCATGTCTATGGAGACAATGCCTACATATCAAGAAAGAACGTCCAGTTCATAGTTGACCTGGGAGCATATCCCAGGATCGAACCCAAGAAGCGACTGAGAGCCCGGTCCAGGGGATACCGAGGTTACAAGGAATTGATCATTGAGTATCGTAGAAACCATGAGGAGTGGAAACGAGTTTATGAGTATTGAAAGAGAAGTCTTGTGGAAACCATGTTCGGAATGATAAAAGTGAGGTTCACCGGGAGTCTGAGTTCACGGAGATACAAGGAGCAGCGGCGAGAGCTGTTGATCAAAGTAATCCTTCACAACTTGGGACGTCTTAACTTCTTGGAGTGTGACGGGAGGTAACTTTTCACACAGAGTCGATCTTTCGTCTTCAATTCATGAAGAACCGTTGTTCCAACCACATCCATATTCTGTCACGTAATAATCTTATCACTACGAGAAACATGAGTAGACTCAACAAAAAGACTGCCATGAACTGTATGGAAGTGTGACCAAGAAACCACGCCCATACCATACCAGAGAGAATCGAACTCACGACAAAAAACATCCCTACGATTAAGAAATAGGTGATTTTTATATTGAATAGTGCTCGCTGTATCGCATAAGGACGACCAACTGAGAGTACCAATCCCCCCAACTTATCAAGTCGTTCCATAGCTGTTCCCTGCAAATCCTTACCAAATGTAAGCATATACAAAGAATGTTGTGAAAATCTGATATGCTCAGAAACTGCCTCTTCAACAGTAAATACAGGTGCTCTATCCGATACATCCAATATGGAATCATCTTCGTTGTTTTTCCTCAGATGCGCAGACAAGTCGATGCCTTGTGGTTGTAAAAAGCGTACGACAAGAGTAATATTCTCACTAGGCTCTGCTATACTTTCAACTAGCTTGACAGCTTTATTACCTAGGTACATATACCACAGCGTTATCAGTCCAAAACTGAGTGGTAGCACTACTATACTATATGAGTAGTACTCGAAGACTGGTTCATATTGTGGGAACAGTCCGGAATAAATGAGAAGACGCAGACTGGCTAAAAAAAGAACTGCAATTAATGCTGCCAGATACATCATTCTAAGACCAAGAACCCACCACCTATGCATTTTTAGAAGCTCTTGGTACACACCTTGAGAAGACTGAGCGACTATCTTGGAATCATCGAGAGGAGAAACGGGCACTGTAGAAAGCCAAGACAAAACTGGTGCCTCCATGTTTCGGTGAATCCGAGCAAGTTCAGCAGAACCGATAGAGAAACCAGTTCCAAGCACTTGGCTGTCTTTTTTCCAGACCCTCATTTTACCTTCAATTGTACGTTCTGCTCCAGTCCGTTTCATTATCTTGTCGATACTCCCTAAGATATCGCGACCATAAGAGTTTACACCAATCATGAGATACTCGCGATCTTGGTTCAATATAATTCACCACCAGAAGAAGTCAACTATAAGTCCTGCAATATCCCACAGGAGTACAATGTATGCGGATGCACAAATGAAAGATGCTGCATTCGATTTCAAGGATAATGCCAAATTGACCAGGTCCGCTGCGATAGTTGCCACAGTTGATATCATACTGTTGTAGAAACCAACAAGTATTAGTATCGCATTTGTGATGAATGTGCCGATTAGTTCCCGTAAAGTATTTAGACCACTACCAATCTCTCTGTACTCTCAAAAGATTTAAGCTTTCTTAATCTGCCGGCTCTGTGTGAAAAGTCGATGAGATAATACAAGGATTATGAAGTGTCCAGAACCAGCAAGAGGCAGTGTGCCAAGAGATGGTTATCCAAGAAGTAAACTGCATTTTTAAAAGAAAATTCCTATTCGCTGTCAACATTCAGGAGCACGTTCACCAAACCTTCTGCGGAGTTAGCTGCCTGTTGTAGGCCAACTCCAGAACCAGCAGTATCAGTACCCACAATATACAAGCCCTTTATTGGAGTGTGAGGTCCGGGTCTATCAAGGTCGGTCTGCCCAGGGATTAATTTTGCACGAGTAGCGTAAGATGTCTGCACGTGTTCCATCTCAACGTGATCTAAGAGTTCTTTGTAATATTTCTCAAAGCCATTGCCCTTCATAATTGCAATATTTTCATCAACAGATTTTCCAGGTTCGGTCATCATTGCGATAGCAACAAGTTCCTTCCCTTCAGGAGCAGAGCTTGGATCAAAGCTTGAGATGGATACAATCCAACGATTAGGATTCGGATGAACAAGCACTCTGTTCTTACGGTCTCCAATTACTACTTTATCAAGACCAAGCCAGAGTGTTATTCCATGAGTTGGGTCCATGTTGCACCATTTTTCAAAGAATTCGCGGCTCTCTTGTCCATCTGATTGAACAATTTTATCCATCGACCATAGTGGTATGTTACTTACAATCCGAGAATGGGATAAGTCTCTTCCAGCCACTGTAAGCCCAGTAACTTTTCCATCATGCTCATGGATCTTCTCAACAGGAGCATTCAGGACATAATCACCATTGATTGTTTCAACCACTCTCTTGATGAGACCCTCCATTCCACCTATGACATAACCCTCATCATACTCAGAGGAGCCTAGAAGTAAACGTTTGATAGAGCCAAGCTTTGATGATTCCTTGTCAGTATCCTTGAGGGTACGCAAAGCCTCGTAAGCAGATGCCTCAGAAATTGGTACGCCAGCTGCCATGTAGATTGCACTCTGCATTACATCCAGCATGACTTGATTGGTAGCTCCTCGAGATTGCATAAACTCAAGAAAAGAAATATCCTTGTACTTCTTCATCTCTTCCAATTTCATTGTTTTGATCTTCGCACCAATCTTCATGAGACCTAGACGCCCTCTCCAACCCGTAAGTGGCCATCGAAGGGTTTCTCCTAGACTTGAGGGGATATTTCCAGTTCGGTCATGCACTCGGAATTCCCAGCCATCATGAAGAATAAACTCGGGAGGTGGAGAGAGATAATTATTCAGAAATCGGACAAACGCACCTCGTGTCACTCTTGTTATCACATGAAGTCCCATATCAACGCGATAACCATCTACAGAATATCCATGCCATACTCCACCAACACGAGCACTTTTCTCAATAACAAGAACTTCTTTCCCCTCAGCAGATAATGCAAGGGCTGTAAGAAGACCCCCTGCACCGGCTCCAGCTATAATGACATCATACTTTGATGCATCAATTTGGTCGAGAGAGATTTCTTGCATGGCTCAACTCGAGCAGTACAAATTCCATTCTACTTAAGCGTGTTCCACAAGCTCAGAGAATGTCGATGGTGGTCCCTTTAGTTGCAGATTCATATGCAGCATCTACAATTTTGTGTGCAGCTACTGCATCCATGAAGTTGGGTGAAGGATTCGCTCCTGATTTTACTGCACCAAGAAATGCGTAGCTCAAGGCTGCGTATCGATTATCTACAGAATCTATCAATACACCATAAGTGTCCAGAGAGCCGTTAGTAGAATGAACTCCAAGATGATCTAATAACGAAGCATCAGCAGTTTCAGCATTTATTCTGACTGGTCCTTCACCTTTCAGATGGTATTCTAGGAATCGATTTCCTGATTCGAGTGTGATACCAATGAATCCTTGCTCATAGAAAAGCTCGATACGTCGTTCGTTAGGTCGATCAACTGAGTGCCAAACAGAATCAAGCGTGCTCATTTGACCATCTTTGTGTGTTATCATAAGGGAGGCTAAATCCTCAACACCCCTACCCGTAAAGAAACCAACCTTAGCGTAGACTTCCGCAACAGGCCCAAAGAACCACAATAGAATATCAATATCATGAACACAGTGTTCGACCAGAGTTCCTCCACCTGTTATCTGAGATTTGCCTCTCCACTCATTCAATTTCTCATATTCTTCAGTATACATATGATCAGTTCTGATATGTGCTAGCATTGGTTTCCCAAAATCATGTTTTTCCAGTAAACTCTTTGCATACAAGATGAAAGAATCATATCGTAGTATGAAGCCAGCAGCTGATGGAACTTTGGCATCCTGTGTCACTGCCATTAGCGTTTGCGCTTGGGGGCAGCTATGTGCAAGAGGTTCCTCACAATAGATTGCTTTTCCTGCTTTAGCAGCAGCCTTTACAATTTCAGTATGCTTACTCGTTGGTGTGCAAATATAGACCACATCAATCTCGTCATTACTCATTATCTCGTTATAGTCCTCATATGTAGTTGGAATATCAAAATCCTTAGCAGCTTTCTTAGCTGATTTTGAATCTAAGTCACACACTGCGGTTAGGTGTAAATCAATTAGATTTGATTTCTTTAGAGAAAAGAGTGCTGCAAGATGGGTTCTTCCTATATTTCCAGTTCCGATGAGCCCGAGATGAATCTCTTCTTCCTCACTCAATAGGATTCAACAACCAAGAAATCTTGATACGCGAATTGTATTTGAGTGTTCTTAGAATGGCAGAAGCTATTAGGGCAACTATTATGAGGATGCAAAAACCCAACAAAGTAAATCAATGAATGATAAATTAATGGAAGGTGGGCAAGCTCGTGACCTCTGATGAAATTATCCTTGATAAGGCCAGAAAAGCCATTGAAGAGGGTAATAAGGAGGAAGGCGTGAAGAAGCTTGTCCAGATCGCAGATAAAGTGGGGATTAATGGCGATTATGAAGAAGCTGCAATAATCTATGAAGAGGCAGCATTAGTTTTCCAAGATCTCCATGATTTAGAAGAGAGCTTCAAAACTTTCGATAAAGCCACCTTAATGCTAGTTCGATTACCACAGGATATTGAAACTTACATAGATCTTGTACGTTTGAACACCGCAGCGGCAAAAATAGCAGAAGATGCATCAGAGTACAACAGAGCAGCTAATTTCTATTTTAGAGCTAAGGATTTTGCACTAACCACTGAAGACCAGCAAAATCTCACTCTTAAAGCAGCTGATGCTCTTGAAAATATTGCAGATGAAAAGGAAGAAAAAGAGCAATATGGAGATACAATTGCCCTCCTACGAAAAGTTGGTAGGTTATATTATACTGCAGGGGATAATGAACTCGGTCAACGTATCAACGACAGAGCAGTTCGCATTGCACGAAAATGGGCGGATATTTCTAAGAAGAAGGGCGACTTCTTATCCGCGGGTAATGCACTAGCCGAAGCTGCACAACTAATGCAAACTATAGGTGAATCACCTGAAGCTACTCGTACAATGATGGAAGCTGGAGAGTTCTATGAAGCTGCAAACCTCTTTGAAAAAGCTGGAAATATCTATGATGCGGCCCAAGAAGCCTACAAGCTTCAAAGACTAACATCTGCACGAACAAAAGCAATATCAAAAACTGCAGAAGCCTACCTCAAATCTCAAGGATCTCCCGAAGCAGTTGCACCGCTTCTTATCAAAGCAGGTCATATGTTCAAGGAAATCAACAGGCCAATGAAGGCGAAATGGGCATTCCTTCATGCAAATGAACTATTTGGAGAACTTGCTGAAATTGCAAAGAAAGCGAATGACATTGAAACCCAAATGAAGTACCTTAGATTTCAAGCAATGTGCCTCCTTAATTGGGGACAGAATGAAGTTGCAAGTGAGATATATGTCAAAGTGATAACCCATTATTTGACTGAAGCGAAAAAAGAAGAAGAGCAGAACAACAAGGAATTCCAAGCAGTTTCACTCGAAGAAGCAGCAGAAGTGCTTCATGAATCAGGGCGTGTAGCTGAGGCAAAGGACCGTCTTGAACAGGCACTGGTGCTATATGTTCAATTAGCTGAGGAATCGAACGTCTCAGAGGATTTTGAAGGAAGTTCGAAATTATACAGTAAAGCAGCCGAATGTGCGATAAAACTTGAGAATAAAGAGAGACATGCTGAATTCCACGGATTGGCAAGTGTGAAAGCAGAAAGAGCTGCACAATATTATCAAGAGCTCGGGGTTCCAGAATTGTCAACTGTATGGATTCGAACCGCGGGACTGGAAGCACTCACAACAGGTTCAAAGGAAATGATCAAAAAATCAATCGATTTCCTGACAAAATCATCCGAAGGATTTCGAGAAGCCAACGAGTATAGGGAAGCATTCGAAGATTTGTACTTAGTTTTCGAAACTAGCTTCTTGCACTATGCGAATAAGAGAAGACCAATCAAAGCGATAATTAAGAAACTGGATGAACTGGCAACCATAGCACAAGACGAAATTTTGATTGCAATTGTTGCATTGGTTCGTGCTCTTAATTCTGGAAATCACATTAGTGCCCTCTTAATTCTCCAAGAGAATGAGGAGGACATGCTCAACAAGGCAGAAAAGATAAGAAAATTAATCAAACATTCAAAAAAGGTCAGACCTGTTAAATAGAGCACTCACATTCACGGTACAGAAGAATGAAGTGAATTTTTGTTAAACAATTTAGTGGTGAAATGGATTGAGCACAATGCATGAAACTATCTCATTCAAAACCAAAGGTAATTGTGACATGATTGATATAACTCATCTTGTAGATGCTGTTGTAGAGAAAAGCGAGATGAACACTGGAATTTGTACTGTATTCTGTAAAGGTTCTACAGGATCAGTAACAACAATCGAGTATGAAGAAGGGCTTATCGAAGACTTTCCCAGAGCAATGGAGAAAATCGCACCTCAGAATGAACAATACGCGCACAATCTAAAGTGGGGTGATGGTAATGGTCATTCTCACGTCAGAGCATCACTCGTAGGACCTAGTCTAACAATTCCATTCGTAAATCGGAAACTCACTCTTGGAACATGGCAACAAGTAGTCTTTATTGATTATGATAATAGACCTCGAAACAGGAACCTTGAGATTGTTATTATCGGTGAGTGATTACAGAAATTCAGTTTCGGCGGGAGGTTCCCAAGCAAGTTCACGAGTGCTTACATTGACTGGTTTCGAGTCCCTAATCTTTAGAGCTAGATAATGGATTCTAAGAGCTCTTCGCAGACGATGCATCTGAAATGGTGCACTCCAAGTTGGTGATGATTGTCTATATCCAATAGTATCCATCAAATCTCTAATTGTAGCGAGTTCTTTCTTGACTTGGAGCTTGATGTCGTCAAGGTCTCGTTGAATAGTTAAAGCAGGTCTATCTGTCATCTATTGACATCTCTCCAGCTTCAAAGATGACCAAGTTTCAATTTTATATCATGTATGACCGAGGTATTACTCACAATTCAACGAGATTTACGCTTATGATGAACAACCCGCCGCATAACTGTACCACAGACAGGACATTCTAATTCCTTTGCCTTAGAACTAGATTTGTGATAACAAGCAGGGCATTTCAAGCTCCACACAATTTCGTGTTTGAATCTTCCACTTGGATCAATGATTGCTAATCCCAGATGGCGCGCTGTGTTAAGTACAGCTAAATCCGTTGAAACAAGCGTCGTCTTCATTCCAAGTGATTTCTTTGTATGTGCAAGTGCGACAATCTCGATATCAACTTCAGATAGTACAGACTTGTCTCCGGTTTTATCTGCCGCCAGTCTTACTGCTTTGATAGACTCAGGAGTAGCAAAATCTTCTTGAAGTCGATCCAGTAAGGTTAGTATTTCAGCTCGGACCTTGCTTGGTCTATTTTTGACTTCTTCTAGGACACTAGAAGTAGTAGTAAACGTACCTTCTGGGACCTTGATGGTCCAACTAGAGAAAAGAACACCAGCATCTAGTACATAGATATGCGACATCTAAGGCACCCCACTTACAGAGTCCGAGGAACGAGTCGAGTATTCAATCGGTCATAGTAGTTATCATACAGCCGGATGAATTTGGTAATATTTTTAGATTTTTTCAACCAGACCTTATCATGAGGTTCAATATCCCAGCGTGTCTGTCCATCAATAACTGCAAGACCCTGAGCACCCACTTTGACAAGTTCTATTTCAAGTGTAGCATGGTCTGGAATTACTATTGACTTAAGTTCAAATCTTGGAGGGCATACAGGAACGAAGATGAGCCCATTAACATCAGGTGCGAGAATTGAACCACCCGCAGCTATTGCATACGCAGTAGACCCACAGGGTGTAGCCAACATAGCACCATCTGCTCGACCATAATCAATACGAACATCATCAAGGAATATTTGCAAGGTCAGTAATCGACCAGGTATTTTTGAAACAACATACACTTCATTCAGTGCATCAGGAAAGACCTTGTCCCCGACACCAGAGCTGATGTTGATGTTTGTTTCGATTATGCAATCTCCAGCTATAACCTTCTCAAGTGAATCGAATGCGGTAGTCGTACCGGTTTCAGTGAGGAAACCGACTGTTCCACGATTCACACAAAACAAGGGTATTGCTCTATCTTTGAGCTTTGAAAGGGTGTAGAGAATTGTGCCATCCCCACCAATAGTCACAACAAAATCCACATCCATATCTTCAATGGGTGTAGGTTCAATTTTGTCTTGAGCCACATTACATGAACCAGGGTCAATCTGTATATTGATATCGTGAGAGATCAGGAGTTGAGCAATACGCTCAGCGATACTTTCGATCTCCTTACGACCAGGTTTGCACACTAGACCAACTGACCTTTTGTCGCTCAAGATTTGTGGATTCTGGACAATCACTGTTAAACACGTCCAGCATTGGCTCTTATGGTTCCCATTTTACTGTTGTTACAAGGGAAATATCACTCGGAATCGCTCCCCCAAATATATAAAGACTGTCGAAGAGTGTCCGAGATAGGTCTGAAAGACACAGTAGGTGTAACACCGTGAGTATTAAAAAAACTGAAGCTAAGAGCCTGAAACCAGGAAGCTATTTCCTAATAGAAGGCGAACCATGTAGAGTTATTTCAATGGACAAATCAAAACCAGGAAAACATGGTGCTGCAAAAGCTAATATTGTTGCCATTGGCTTCTTCGACAATAGAAAGCGAAATGTCATTATGCCTGCAGACCGAATGGTTGATGTTCCAATCATTGACAAAACTGGTGCAACAATCATTGCTGATTTGGGTGAGAATTATAGTCTAATGGATAGTGAAACTTTCGAAACCTACGAGGTGAAAAAACCAACTGATCCTGAAATCGCCTCGAGCATTAGCCTGAATGTATCTGTTGAAGTCTGGCATCTCATGGGAAAGAAAATAATCACTAGGGTCAAGACATAGCTAACCGTTTGAATTAGCGTCATTTCCTGACATATTGAAATAAGGGATGTTCCAAATGGTAACGACGGATAGAATCGATGAAAGTGACCGAAAGATTATCGAGATTCTGACCAGTAATGCAAGAATATCACTCAGGGATATCAAGAAGAAAGTCGACCTCAGTCCAAGTTCCATTCGAAATAGAATGGAACGACTTGTCAATCTTGGTGTCATCAAGAAGTATACTGTGGATGTCGACCATCAAAAACTTGGTTACGAAATACAAGTTGTCGCACTCATAACATCAAAACCTGCAGAATCAGATATGCTCTGTAAAGCTCTTTCAAAGTACGATGAAATCTCTGAGGTTCTCCGTACATCAGGTCCAGCCAACTTCATTTGCATGATTCGAGTTCGCAATATCAACGAGCTTACAAAATTCATTACTTGTGAACTGGAAAAGCTGACGGGTGTTGAAAGAATCGAAACCATGTTTATTCTTCCACAAGATGAATGAGAAGAGATCTCAAACAGTTCACACAATTGAATAACCTTTTCTTCAAATAGGTACTATATGAAATAGAAGTGGTAGTAAAAGTGAGTCAATATGACAAGCTCAGATAATCAGTTTCAATCTACAGAAAAGGAGCAGTACTTTTCCTCGCAATCCTTGAATAGAACAATTCTCCGTCATCGTGCACCAGTGGCTATAGCTCTAGTCTATTATGTTTGGATTCTCTACTCAGCTTGGTCCATGTCAGACCTATGGTCATGGAACTTGGAGGATGGACTAATCTGGTCAAGTGGTGGATTCGGAATGTTCTTTCCTATCCCAATAGAGCCAGGAATGGCGGCAGTCATAACCCAAGCTGGCATAATAGACCAAGTATTCTATCTAGTCTTCATACATAGTGGGATTTGGATTCTATGGATTATACTTGGTTTACTTTACATCTTCTCACCTTATCGACTCAATGTTGGAGTTGTGAAAAGGAAACTTGGAATGAAAAGTGTAGAAACATGATATTGTAATGGTGCGGAGGGCGAGATTTGAACCTGCTGTTTTCTATGTTATAAAAATAGGAGTACAATTTTGAAACGAAGAAAAAGGAGTTAAGTATCTGCAACAAATAACAACTTGTGGTGGGTTATGGAAGATTCCTTAGATAGGAGAGAGCAAGGTCATAGATATAGAAAATTGATTGCGGGTTCAGTCATATTCTTTCTTTCATTTCTTTTGATCATTGTATCACCAGCTATCATTAATCAACTCTATCCAGTACCCTCCCCTGATAATCCACCATCACATTCTATCACTATGTGGATATCACCAGTAGATGAGGAGTTTTTCCTAAATGTGATTTTTTACAAATCAGAGCAAGATGTAGTAGAGCGAGAAGATAAGTTGTTTGGAGCATCGTTCCGGGTAAACCCTTCAGATTATGAACAAACCAAGTGTTTCTTGAACAACATACATCAGAATCAATTTACTATGTGGGTGAAAATTTACTTTGATTACTCTGAAACACCTTGCGTAATTCACAGTATAAGTGTAGGGCAGATGGTAATTTCCGAGCTCCTGGGTACTACAATCAAAATACTCATAGAACCAAACCAGTGATACGATAGTAAATTAAAAGAGGTGGTGCGGAGGGCGAGATTTGAACTCGCGAACTCCTACGAGATTCCCCCTTCGTGAAAAAGTATCACGAAGTCAGGAGTCTGAGTCCTGCGCCTTTAACCTGGCTCGGCTACCTCCGCTGGAGTAGAGTATGATTCTCTCGCACATTTAATCATATCGTAGTTCTAGACAACTCCACGATAACGTTTCATACGATTTCCCAGCTCTTCCCAATTTCCAGTCTGCTTATTGATAGAATTATCTTGTAGTGCACTTTCAGTAGGACCATCATAAATCAACTTTCCATCATGTAGAACAGCTATAGAGTCAGCCCAATTCTCAAGAAAGAATCTATTATGAGTAGTATATAGGAGGCTCATACCATCGTTCCTTAGATCTTGGATAATATCAACCATTGTTGAAACCATGGGAAAGTCAAGACCAGCAAAAGGCTCGTCAAGTAACAGGATTTTAGGTCTCATTGCAATGACTCCAGCCAGTGCAACACGCTTTGCTTGTCCATGGCTCATTTGATTTACAGGTCGATTTACGAAACCCGACATCCCAACCTTATCAAGTGACCATTCCACTTGCTGATCGACTTCTTCTTCAGACATTCCAAGGTTTCTTGGTCCGAAAGCAACATCCTCCCAAACGGTTGGCGCAAAGAGCTGGTCATCAGGGCTTTGAAAGAGAAATCCGACATCCTTTCGAATCTCCCAATAATTCTCGCGCTTAGCTCTTCGTTCGAATACATGAATACTACCAGAGGTTGGTTCAAGCAAACCAAGAATAAGTTTGAACAGGGTTGTTTTACCGGAACCATTCAGGCCGACGAGTGCCTTCTGTTCTCCAAGATGTAGATTCATAGTTACATCTTCTAGTGAAAATTCATTGTATCTGAAATTTAGATTATTGATTTCTATTGCACAAGTCATCCAGAGAGGACCTCCAGTATTTGCTGATTGAAGAGAATTAGCGTCAGAATAATTAGACCTAGAATTAATGCGATATCATTACGTTTTGGTCTAACACCCACTATAAACATGCCATGACCAAATCCCCGTAAAGTCATAGATTCATAAACAGATATGCTTCTATCCATTGCCCGATCGATGATCGATCCAATGAGGAAACCTAAAGATTGAATGCGCTCCATTATTTCTCCTTTCTCAAATCCCCTGAGCTTTTGAGCTTCTTGCATTCGTTGCCGCTCTTCTACAAAAAGAGGAATGTAACGTAGCATTATCAAGAGAGAGCCAAGAATGAAAGTAGGAATTTTGAGAGTTCGTAGTGCACCAATAAATTCTGCAAGGGACATATGTGAGAGCGCAGCGAGAAACAGAGTGATTAATCCAAAGATGCGAAATCCTATGAGCACACCAAATTCGAGACCTTCCTGATATGCGATAAGCTGGCCCCATGGTACAGAAATAGACAGAATGACAGTACTTCCATAGAAGAATGGGAGAAGTAATACCCAGAATAGAATCACAACTTCAAACCTTGCAGCAAGGGAAATCACCACTCTCCACCTTGTTCTCGCAAGAGTTCCAAACAATAATACAAGACCTATCAAGCCAAGCAATATCATCAATTGTGTTTGGAGTGAAAGGAGTATTCCCATGAAAATAGATGATACAAAAATGGAGGTGGGAGAAAATCTACTATCAGAGGTTCTCCCTTCTCTGAAGGGTAGAAGAAAATTACCCATTGTTCATACTCCATTTACTCGGTCTTTCGTGCATTTAGCCAGAAGAATCCGTACCCTAGCAATAGAATTGCAGCAATACCGGTGATTCCAGTAAAGATCTCGACACCCACACCATCACCTAGGAATGACCAAATCCCTTCAAACCCACCTTCGGGTTCACCAACGCCAGCAAAATCAAAAAGAACCCATTCAAACCCATCTGGGTTCTGTGATGCGACCCCCAACAATATGACTGCGGTTACAATGGCGATAACTAGTATCAGTGGAATTACATATCTGATAGTTTCTTTTCGATCCATTCTTATCAACTCTCAATTTGCTGTGTTGGAGATGCAGCCATTGATACTTTAGCCATCTCTGAAACTTCACTTTCTTTCAAGAAAGAGATAACCTGAGGTTTAGCCTTTACAAAGTATAGAAGTATGACGAATGTTAGTACTCCTTCTCCAATGCCGATAAATACATGAACTACAGTTATTGCGGATAGTGCAGTAACTCCAAAGCCTGGCACTGTAAGCAATTCGAGCCCTAAGACAAAAGCTGCAAGTACAGTGACAAAGAATGAAGCTATTGCAGCTGCTACAAGGACTGATTTCTTTTCATCTGTAACTCGTTTTAGTCCCTTGAAGAGAACCAGAGCAAAAGCCCAACCGACAAGAGAAGAGAAAACACCCATATTGAAAAAGTTGAGCCCAAAAGTAAGTAGACCACCATCACCCATGAGCGCTTGAATAAATAGTACCATACCAATGATCAACATTCCAGCCCAAGGTCCGAGCATTACAGCTAACAGAGTTGAACCTACAAGGTTTCCACTCGATGGTGGAACTGGAAAGTTAACAAGCTGAGCCGCAAATATCACTGCAGCAAGCACACCCATGTAAGGTACAATCCTGTCATCGAATTTCTTGTTTATCTTCCTTACAGATATGTAAAGCATTAATCCACTAATACCATACATAATCGCAAGCAGCCAAAGAGGTAATACTCCATCAGGAACGTGCATTCACCGGTCTCCTAAATGAAACAGATTTCTTCAATGAAGAACGATTTAAATGTGTTACTTCTTGTGAAAACGTGTTACTATCCAAGGTGATTCGTGCTATGGTTTTGAAAAGATTTGGAGTATCTATTCCTGAGAAGCTCCTTGCAGAGTTTGATAAGATAGTCGAGGAGAGAGGATACATCGGTAGGTCAGAAGCAATTAGAGACGCAATGAGAACTTACATCTCAGAGTCTCGATGGGAATCTGGAGGAACTAATATGATGGCTAGCCTAAACATCGTCTATAGCCATAAACCCAAGATAATGGCAGACCTCATCAGAGTTCAGCATAATTCAGAGGCCCATGTGATTTCAACAGTGCATGTTCATATGTCAAAATCACACTGCATGGAAGTAATCACGCTAAGAGGTTCCAATGACGCGATTGTAAAATTGGCAAATACCGTTGCAGGCATTTCAGGAATAGAATATTCGAAATTGTTCACATACGCTCTTTCAGAAGGTGAAAACTTCGAACATGACCACACTCATTGATTAGTTATTCTTACTAAAGGGTCATAACCAAGTTTGTCGGTATGAGTAGTACCATGATTATTGCAGTTTCTGATCTGCATCTTGGTGATCCACTGTCGAATAAACCAGGATTCAAGCAATTCATAGATGAGTTCTTGAAACCAAAGAGTGATGAGATAACTCACCTTGTTCTTCTTGGAGATGTCTTTGATTTTTGGAGAAGAGATTCTCCCACAGTCCTACTCGACAATCTAGACATTCTCAATAGCATCAGCTCTCTTGGATTCCATGTGACCTATGTTGTAGGAAATCACGATTTCAGCATGACAGAATATAGTCGGTGTAAACAGGAACAAGATGTTCAAAATATGGCTCCGGATAATTCCTCAAACATCACTATATGCAAGGAATACAAAATTGCAGACGGAGGAAAGAACTTCAGATTTATTCATGGTCACCAGATCAATTACTGGTATGCACTTCCATTCTATGAAACGTTCTCGAGAGCAATGTGTGATACAGACAAACAGGTTTCTGAGCGAGCAGATGCTTGGAGTATGATTGATAGACTTCAGGATATTTCACCAATTTTGCAGCAGAAAATTCTCCAACTGTCAAGAAAAACTCGAGCCCAGATTGAGAACAAACTAGCAGGACCTCTTGAAGGACTTTCAATGTCAGCGGAGGAGTCAGTAATTGCTGAGTCAAATCTATTGAGTTCCCTAACACAAATAGATCAATACAGTGATGATAACAAAAATGAGCTGTTGTTTTACGGGATTAGCAAATCAATTCAGGAACTTATTCACAGCAACAATCGTGCTTTACAGATAGAGAGTCTAGGTAATCTGTTAGAACAAATAGAAGATAGTACAACTATGGAAATAGAACAAAAGTTCCTTGTAGCATGGAAGGACATCTTCCATTGGATACTTTCAAAGACTGGAAAAGAATGGTTTCTGGAAAAACAGCAATTGACCCAATATGCAAGAAGAATTGCAGCCATGTTCACAACTGAACTCAAACAGAACGAATTCTTGATACATGGTCATGGACATAGTACCTTTGTAAATCAGGAAGCTCGTACTGCAGACGCTGGTTGTTGGATCAGAGCGGAAGCATCCTTTCTCATGTTGGAAGATGGTGAAGTTACTAGTAATTCATGGCCAATATTATAGAAAACTTGCTCGGATATCTGCCTTTTTATTTTTAGATAGCAAACTAATCATGGTGCCATATGTGACGGATAATACTGCTCCACCAGTACCAACTATAAGATCGCAGATATTTAATCGCTTGAGCATAGCATGGCTTGTAGCAACTTTTGTGCTTACCCCAATTACAGCTTATTATCTTGCAATGGCAGGATACATTCCAATGAATCCGGTAGATGCAGCAATTAATGGATTTTTGTTTTCTATTGTTTATGTCGGATATAGAGTGATACGGGTATATCGTGCAATAAAAATGCGTTCTAAGATGAACGCAAATGAATAGATATTCCGCATTCAATCGTATATTCAACAACAAGCATAAGGTAGTTTTACATGAATCATATTGTGATCTGTAATGTCTAATGACTATATTCTCGAATGTTCAATTGATCCTCGAAAAGGGAAACTTAGTGTGAAGGGAACCATCACAATTCCAGCACCTCCAAAAAATGCTCTCTTCATCTTGAATCGAGGTCTACGTTGGACCAAAACAGTCAGGAGAACTGCAATGGGAAACATAGCATTAGATGTAAACAAGACTGATGATATTGAGGTACCTAAATTCTATAATGGCGATTTGTGGGTATTTCAAATTGATGAACCCGATTTAGATGAAATTGTAATTGAGGTAGAATACAGCGGACAAATCCATCCGCCATCCAAAGAATCGAGAATGCCCGTCATGGGTTATATCAAGAAGGACTTTGTAGAACTTGCATGCTATTGTGCATGGTATCCAGTTCCTTTCAATATGGAGACCCACTTATTCTTCGATGTAACTCTGGAAGGTCCTAAAGATTGGACATGGAAAGCAAATGGAATCTGTGAAAAACTAAGAGATACAGAGGATAGCAACATCTGGAAATTGAAACAAAATTCTCTTGTTAACGACATCACATTAGTTGGTCTGCCTGAGCGCAATGCCCATCTGGATTCAGAGAGCCTTTTCTGGGGACCAAAAGAGATGATTGGTTCTCAAAAAGTCTTGGACAATGATGCAAGAAAGATGCTGGAATTACTCGAGGTGTGGCTTGGACCTAGGGGAACTGAGAATCCAGTTAAGTTCGTAATAACACCAAGAACGCAAGGAGGAGCCTATGCTAGGTCAGGACACATCGTAGTAGGGGGAGGTTATGCAACTGATATCAAACTTAGACCTCAAGTCTTGCAAGCAATGTGTCATGAAATCTGTCATGATTGGTTTTGTAAGGCAAGTGTGAAGGCTTTTGATAATTGGGTGGATGAAGCATTAGCAGAATATTGCTCTATAATTGTGACTGATGAATATCTCAAAAGTGATTTCTTAGATTGGAGGATTTCGATAACAAAAGAGAATCTTGAGAAACAGGGCCATGTTAGCTCAATCAGAAGTCTTACTCGGGGTCAAGATGAATCGTATGCAGCGTATTATTTCCGAGGTTTTCTTTTACTAAATGAAATATCTGAGAAAGTTGGCAGAAACCTCTTTCGGGATATTATTGGAGAATTTGCAAGGTTATCTGTGAAGAGTGATACGGTAACTTCAGAGATGTTTCTGGATTTTATCGAAGAAAGGAGTAGTAACAAAATACTCGAAATTGCAAATCTCTGGTTGGATTTTGAAGGCATTGGTATTCCGTGACAACATTCTTTTCATTAGCATCATATGTGGGATGTAATCAATCAGCAATCTTCAGGATAATTTCTTTTGCGTCCTCATCTAATCCAGTCAGAATCATGAGTTTGTCAGAGGATGGATCACGAATTCGAGCTCGATAGAAGGTCTTTGCACCTTCGGTATATGTAGACTTAACCACAATGAAATCCTCAAGTGACACACCTTGAAAAGCCTCTAGATTTATCTGACTACGAAGTAATCCCCCTCGTGCTTCAACGATTCGTGCCGTTGTTAGATAATACATTGTCCTTCTAGAGTTGATAAACTCTACAATAGTTAGTAAAAGCCCAATCAGAACGAAAATGAGAAGTATATTTCCCACAGCAGGGCCTATTGAAGCGTAAATCAATAGTAGAATCCAGGGAGAACCCAATATACAACAAGCTCCACCAAGCATCATCCTTACAGCCATTCCAGCTCGTTGGCTCCAGACAATTTCTTCACCGGGATTAAGCCCTTTTTCTGGAGGGGAAAACTCTTCGAACAAATCAAGACCTCACTAATTTGTGAATCGGACTTGCTCTTCGCTCCTATTATCTTTAATCTTTCTAGAAATAGATGGGGCCCGAGGGGGGAATCGATCCACTGTTAATGACGCTACTTTCCCATACAACAAGATACCTATCATTGTTATTTTCGCAATAATACTTGGAGGTTTCTTGATATCACTGGGAAGAAGTAAGAAGCTTGTTCGGGCTTGAACATACGAAGCTTTTCAGATAACGATTGAAATAGCTCTTCATCTGGACATCCATCTAGAATCTTCTTTGTTTCTTGCTCAGACACAGAATCTAGCTTCTGAGTCTTCGTAGCAACTTCACTGTTTGCAGGACATGATAATTGACATCTCATACAACCCATAAGGGCATTATGTGAGCTTGAATTTAACCAGGTTGGAAATTCACCAGATACTTCATTGTATAATGAAAGGCATCGGTCTACGTTGATAACAAAATTATCCTCTGATATGCTTCCAGTAGGACAGTGCTTAAGACACACATTGCAGTTTGTACAAGAGTCCATCATCTCAGCTTCGATCCAATTGTCTTCATTAAATGAAAAATCGGTGAAGAAGGCAAATAGTTTCAAGAAACTTCCCATTCCCTCAACATAACACAGATTGTTTCGACCATATTTCCCAAGTCCTGTTCGAACCGCAAGCCGCTTGAGAAGAACATGCATTCTGGCATTCTCTACTCGATATTGACAATCTCCGATAATCTTGCTCAAAATAGTATTTTTCAATTGATCTTCCGTAATTCCATCATCATAGTAATGTGGGACCATTATTTTATGAGTGGATCCTTGATAATGAAAATTCACAGTCATTAATGGAGTAAATACCGCCATCACTATGATAGATTTAGCTTCTGAGAATGATTCAGGCAGATTATGTTGCTGCTTCTGAATATAACTTCTAAAGACAGGATTACTGCTTATTTTCCCTTCAGAATCTAGGACCTCAAAATCATCTTGCAGCTCCCCTAAATGCTTGATTGACATAACTCGATATTTATAGATCGAGTCAGGAATCTCATTACCTAAATCCATCTCCCAGATTCGTGATTTCATATCACAATAATTACGGAATGTAGCTACTTTTCAATCACCGCATTAACGTAACCGAGTACTCCTTATACTTACCATCACCAAATGTGAGCAGACCTGTTGCATAGACTTCAGCTTCTTTCATATTGTGATTGCGGAGTTCTTGAACGAAAGTATACTCCATAACTTTGGATATACTCTCGACTAGGTCGTCATAATGCCAGAGAGTCCACTCCTTGACCTTTTCCCAATCAATCTCTATAATCTATAGAACATTAGGTGAGTAATGAGTCTAACGATGAAAAGTAGATGGGGCCGGAGGGGGGAATCGATCCCCCGTCAAGGGAGCCACAATCCCTTATGCTACCATTTTATCTGCGGAGGCAAGCTCACGCAGGTTACACCACTCCGGCCTTGGATATCAAATATTTCGTGGCAATTTCAGTCCCTATGATTTCGGCTTATTAGCCTTATCCTTAGGTCATTGAAAGTAGAATAATAAAATAGAGAAGGCCGAGCACACGATTCCTGTAGTAGGCTCCAATTCGCAGTAGGAGTCGGGTACGGAGGGAAGAATAGTACCACGATTAGAATCGTATGCCCGTTTTTTTCTAATACTTCTTTGACAAGCATTAACGATCATAGCGTACACTGGTTGAAGCAGCTCTTGCTCCACCGGTATGTCTTCTGCGCATTGACGTGAGATGCTTGTACTCCAGCTGACTTCGCTCACTGGTATCTTTTTGACCTCGTGCTTTCCGAATCATCATTGTTGTTCAAATACTAATACACAGATTTTGAATATCTATTAGCGGTTGAGTCTCCTTGCGGTTTTGGGAATCACAAGTGAGAAAACTGGGACATTTCTGCAACCAATACTTCGGTAAAAGGACTGATGTCCAGAGGTCTTAGATTTCATCAACTCTGTCAAGAAGCTCTGAAAGTTTTATTTCAGAGAGATAAGGGAACTTCCCACTTGAGAATGCCACCATTGTAGTACTTGATTTCACGAAATCAGTAGCGCGGAGCTCACTGGATATCCGTTCCGCTTCTTTAAGGTCTTCAACTACAAATTCTGCAATCATCATCGGCTCAGTAGCAGATGGGAAGGGAAGCCAGAATGCGACAGGATATTTCTCATTCAACCATTTCACAAGTTTCTCTAGCGATATTGTTTTCTCATCCCATTCTATTCTAATGTGGATATTGACGAGGGAACCTGCAGCAAGATCAGCCCTACCTCTGAAAGACACCTTACCATCCGCGGCAATCTCCTTCAAAGCTCGACGAACGGTTTTAGCAGAGATTCCTGTTAGTTGAGCGATTTCTGAAGTCTGCATCAACGCGTTTGATTGCAAAACACGAAGGACTCTAAGATGCAATTTGCTGAATTTTCCTTTTGGTTCACGCTTTGGAGTGAGAACAACATACAAATCGACATCATGAACGTTGTCTAGATTTCGAAGAAATGTATTGACTTCATGTAACATTTCTGTCCCAATGAACTCTCCCCAAACAAGATAGGCACCGCCCTGAACTGTAGCCAGAGTGTTAGCATGTCCGATCATAGGACTGGACCCAAGTGTTGACACAAACTTCGAGTGATCCTCGAGTCCATCCGTTAGGACCATTGCTTGAAAGGACTCTGCATCAATCTCACTTGGATTAAATGTAATGAGAAAGTGTGTAAGAACTTTTTTTTCGATTAGGTTGTGGACTCGGTTCTTAACAGCATTAGGGGTTAGCTTTACTTTCTGAGCTAAAGCCTCGTAGCTGATTCTGCAATTCTCATACACAGCCAGGATAATTGTTCTGTCGATAGCATCCAAGATTACCACAACTCATTACATTTCATATGTCGTTCATAGATGACTTTTCCGCTATTGGCTTTTGTTTAGAATAATCGCGATTGTCTTCAACAAACACAAATTAATAGTAGCAATGTTGGTGAAAAATTGGAGTTCCCATCTATGAAATCTCTGGCGGATGGAATGAATAGAATCCTTAGTGAAGGTGCGCTTACTGTACTTAGGGAAACTAAGGTTCTCGAAAAGAAAGGTAGATCAATTTTACACTTTGAGATAGGTCAGCCAGACTTTCCAACTCCAGGTCATATCAAGTTGGCGGGAATCCAAGCAATCGAAAATGATTACACTCGCTACACGGTAACTGAAGGAATTCCTGAACTCGTTGAAGCAATTCAGAATGAGATTAAAATTACCCGAGGGTATACCCCCGATTTAGAGCAGATAATAACACTTCCCGGTGGGAAACCAGGTATCTACCTCTCAATGATTAGCACAGTCAATCCAGGAGAGGAAATAATCTTTCCAGACCCAGGGTTTCCAACTTATGGCTCACTCAGTCAATATATTGGTGCAAAATCCATTCCAATCAAACTGAAAGAGGAGAATCAATTTCGTTTAGACCCATTAGATATTGCAGCAAATATCTCATCAAGAACGAAGCTCATTATCTTGAACTCACCTCA
The DNA here is from genome assembly GCA_030612005.1 of Candidatus Thorarchaeota archaeon. Taxonomy (GTDB): domain Archaea; phylum Asgardarchaeota; class Thorarchaeia; order Thorarchaeales; family Thorarchaeaceae; genus SMTZ1-45. The sequence continues at coordinate 20,966 of JAUWOU010000027.1, forward strand.
AAATCCGACAGGGAGTGTAATGACTAAATCTGAACTAGAACATATTGCTGAAATTGCAAAAGAGCACGATTGTTTCATTCTGTCAGATGAAATTTACTCAAAGCTTCTCTATGATGGAGACTTCTATTCAGTCACGACTCCAGATCAAGCAAGTGAACGATCTCTGCTTCTGGATGGATTCTCCAAATCTCATTCAATGACAGGATGGAGGCTCGGATATCTTGTAGGTCCAAAGTCACTGATTGAAAAAATACGCACCCTGGTTGTAAACGCATTCACATGCACTTCAGAGTTCATCCAAAAAGCAGGGATTGCCGCACTTACGGGACCAATGGATAGTTTTGAATTAATGATGAAATCTTTTCGCGAGAGACGGAAGATTATCGTTGATGGGCTGAATGATATTCCGGGATTCACGTGCCAAATGCCACAAGGAGCATTTTACGCTTGGCCAAATATTACGGGTACGGGATTATCATCACAAGATTTAGCTCATTATCTATTACATGAGGTGGGAGTTGCTTGTCTTCCCGGAACTGCCTTTGGTCTAGGAGGTGAAGGATACTTACGATTCTCATATGCTACCTCCATTGATATAATATCAAAAGCGATTCTATTGATCAAACAAGCTATTGAGAGACTTGAGAAATGACAAGAGAGATTCGTGTAGTACCATACGATGACAATTGGCCAGTTCTATACGACCAAGAGATTTCCAGAATAAATAGTGTTTTAGAAGAGGAAATTATCTCTGTCCACCATATCGGTAGCACATCAATTCCGGGTATGAGTGCAAAGCCCATTATTGACATACTCCTTGAAGTCAAAGATATTGTAAAGATAGATAGATACGATAACCAAATGATTGCACTAGGTTACAAGCCCCGTGGAGAACTTGGAATACCTGGTCGACGGTACTTTAGCAGAGAGGAACCACAGGATGTACGTACACATCACATCCATTCTTTTCAAACAGGCAATGTTGGATTGGAACGGCATCTTGCATTCCGTAATTATATGATAGCACATCCAGAGGATGTTAAAACCTACTCTGAATTGAAGATAGTTCTTGCGCGAAGATTCCAATGGGATATAGATGGATATATTTCAGGAAAGCATCTCTACATGGAAAGGATGGAAACAGTTGCATTGGAATGGTATAGATCATTGAATTCATCCAATAAGTGACAGATATTCCTGATGTGGTAAATTGAGAGAGATTTCAGCGATTCATGATTTTTAGAAGTTCTATTTCTTCTTCCAAATCTGTTACTCTCTCGTTCATTTCAAGAAGAGTGCTAAGCAAGACCGAAACAAGATACCCATAGTTAACAGCATATTTGTTTTCTTTGCGATCAATAATACTTGCTTCTTCAAGTCGTCTGGCAGCATTAGTGATCGACTGTTTTGATACCCTTCGTTTACTCATTAGCTCGTCCACAGATTTTCGAACTTCGCGAGGTTCAACAGGTTCACCCTTTAGATTACTGAGCAGACTATGAAGAACCATCAGTCCTGCAGTCATTCGCGGATTGGTTAATTTTACAAAAGCCACATCAAGATCTAATACCATAGGTCTCTCCTACACGCAGGTTCGTGTAATAAACGGTAAACGTTTGTTCTGTGAAAAAGCTTATGCTTAGCCTCTTAGCCTCTTTTGATGGGTGTATGTGATGACTTCATTTAGTAAACGTTTACTGTCGATTTACTTCAAACAAAAAAGAACATATCTAGGTAATTCACCTATAATGGGAGTGTGAATGTGATGGGTAATCAATTTGATAGAGTTGTATTCGTCGCGGTAATACATACGGACCTTGATAGTGTTGAAGAGGCACGCAGGGTTGTCCGCGAAGTTAAACCCACTGTTGTCGCTGTTGAACTTGATAATGAACGGTTTTTACATCTATCCAATCCTGATGTCCACAAAGAAATAGCTACAATGCCACTAACTGGAGATACTGCGCAAGACCTGATGCAACATCTTGCTGCTATGGAACAAACTCTAGGCGGAATAACAGGATCCAATGTTGGTGACGAAATGATGGCGGCTATCGAGGAAGGTCGTGCTGTTGGCGCAAAGATAGCATTGATTGATAGGCCAATGAAAACAACAATTCAAGCAATGATGAGAGTCCCACTCGATGAACTCTATGGTTTAATCAAAATGCTCCCCGATGCTACAAAAGATATTGAGGAAAGTGGAGCAACAGATATCCTTGATATGTTGAAACAAGATGGAGCTGTCGATGATATCCTTGAGCAATTTCGTTCTGAATTTCCGGGACTGGCCAAGGTCTTGATTGAGGAGAGAGATCAATACTTGGCACAAGCGCTGCACTTCATCCTGAATGATGTTCAAGGAAAGATTGTAGTTGTTCTTGGTGCAGGACATATTCAGGGAGTAAAAGCAGCCCTTGAAGAATTATTTACTGATGATTAAAGTCCAAGTGAATCGAGTAACTCAGAAATCCCCATGCCGGTCTTTGAACTTACCTTGTGAACAGAGAGATTTGCATCTACTTCTCGGACGTCCTTCACTAAAGCATCGATATCAAATTCCAGAATCTCAGCAAGATCTATTTTATTGATGACGACCATATCAGCTCTCTTGATTGTGAGTGGATGTTTTTGAATCATGTATGGACCCTCAGTCACACTGACCACTACAATCTTCTTGGCTGCACCCAGTGAATAGCCAGCTGGACATATTAAATTTCCAACATTTTCAATGAAGACAACATCATATTTTGAGAGGTCAATATCAGCTAGGGCAACTCTTACCATTCTTGCATCTAGATGACAAGCAGTACCAGTATTGATTTGGACTGTGTCAACACCATGGGAGCCGACTCTATCTGCATCAATATTTGTCGCAAGGTCTCCAGCTATCATGAGAATTCTATGTCGTTCGTGTAATCGCTCGCACATAGCTTCAATCAACTGAGTCTTTCCGGTTCCAACAGAGCCCATGATATCAATGACTGTAATTCCATGTTTCTTGAATAAATCTGCATTTAGTGAAGCAGCATCCTCGTTGGCACCAAATAGATCTTGGCGGATATTGATATTCACTGTCTTGTACTGGTCTGTCATCGTATACTAGCCTTCTTGTTCATCTAGTTCTTTAATCTCTACTTCAGAGTATAGATAGTTACCAACTATGGGACGAATGATTTTCATTTCAACCACGAGTGCCACTACAGCCCATAGAAATGCTTGAGCCATATCAATAGAAGCTGCAATCACATTAACAATTAATGGGTCAACAAATGAGGAGAAGACAGTAATAGTTGGGAAGAACCCTCCAATGATTCCACTACCAAGAATCACAAGAACGTAATACTTCAGATTGTCACGCTTTGAAAAATAGATTGCATATCCAGAACCAATTCCCAGGCAGATATTTCCAAACATTGGAAGAATAGGAATCTCAGTCCCGGATAGAGCTCCTGATACACCGACTATCGCACCAACAATAATACCACCGGGTAATCCTCCAACTATTCCACCAAGAATCGAAAACATGAATCCAGGTGTAAGAACAACAGCATTCGGAATAACCGGGATTTGAATGGTATATCTAACAACAATTCCGAGAGCCGCAATCATTGCTATAGTTGTGAGCGCAATTGTGTTAGTCTTAATCGGTATAATCGACATAGAAACTTGCCTCAGTATAGATATTTACTGAATCGTTTGCGACCAGCTCTCTATCAAGAAGCTTTTGGTTGCTGTGTACCATTCTTCAAGTTGAGCAAGAATTTGGTTTCTGACAACTTCAGTTTCTTCTGCACTATACTCGTAATAGTAACCACCCCGCTGAATCTTGTGAGTGTTTCGCATTACGAGACCCTTGGAATGGAGTTTGTTTAGTACTCTCTGAACAGTGCTTCGATCTCTCTTGATTCGCTCTGCAATCTGTTCTACAGTCTTGGGACCAGATATCAGGTCGAAATAAACATCAAGCTCACTATTACGGAGTCCAAAGGCACAACAGAGTAGATCAGAAGGTTTGTTGAAGCTCTTGTTGAATAGCCCTACCATAGGATTGCGAGCGCTCATGGTTCAAATCAGGACAATCTATCAAAATAAGGGTTGTGAAAAGACTGTGCACAAGCGTTTTGGTATAATACTTCGGTTCAAAAGGTTATATCCAGATGACTATGTGGTGTACCTATATTGGAATTCAGTTCATTTCGCAATAATCAGGATGACGAACCATGGGAGAAGAAAGAGAATTTTGGTAGACGCCCCCAACCCATAAATCTTGCACCATTGAAGGGAGCAATCGATGCGGACCCAGTTAGATTGAAGGTTCTCAAAGTTCTCGCAGAAGATGGAGATTGGGTAACCACATCAGATATTCTAAGAGCAGCTCGTCATGTCAGAGCAATTGTTGGTGCAGTTACAATAGGTACAATCTTGAATGGTATGAATGACTTGGTTTCATCACGATTGATCATCAGTAGAACTTCGCTCACTTCCGGAATCGATTGGGCAGAGTGGAGAATCAATCCTGATTGGCTTGAGCCAACACGGAAATTGCTTCAGATGATGAGTCGACCCAAGTTCCAACCAGCAACCCATGATGATTTTTCGGGTAAGGTCGATCGCCTATTAAGTGATACAACATAGTCATTACTCAATATTGGGTATCTAACAGCATATGGGTACATTGATAAGGGAAAGCCTCTCGCAAAAGAGCAAGGGCGACACCACCACCCTTGGGGCAACTTCAATGGAAAATCAATTGAGCAGTGAAAAGGAAATTGATCTTGAACCCATTCCAGAATCCGATAGTAGTAAGAGAGTCAAGCGAGTAGTACTGGCCAGTGTACTTGCATCATTATCTATTGCTATCGCACCCATTGCTGAAATAGTTCCAAGAATACCTGGTTGGGGAATAGCTATCTTCGATCCAGTATCACTATTCTGGATCATATCATTCCTAATAGGAGGAATCTGGGTAGGTTTGGTAAGCACAATTGCCGGAACAATGGGTCTCTTTCTCTATGATCCAACAGCAATTGGTCCGGTCATGAAACTCATTGCTACCTTACCAATGATTGTGATTCCTTGGTATGGTGTTCGTAAACTGAAAAACAATGTAGGTGGGGAGTCCCTCTCGAATCCAAAATTCTATGCGACTCTCATGATTCTTGCCTTTGCATTGAGATTGGCTCTAATGGTTCCCATTAATCTTCTATACGGTTCCATTGCATATCCATTTTTCACAATGGAATTCATTATCAACTATGCAATAATTCTCAATAGTTTTCAGAGTCTATGGGATGCACTGATTCCATTCATCATTGTATATCCCACGGGAATATTCAAGACCTTCAAAATGTGGTAACCTGAAGTGTTCTGAAACAAGCGGCATTCGCTTAAATAGACAGAAGCAGCATTCAGAAGTAGTAGTCCCCTTACAGGTGAATGGATTATGGTTCGACGCTGTGAATTCTGTGATAGTCCCGTACCAGCTGATGCAACTATATGTCCGATCTGCCGAGAGGAAATTGCAGAAGAAACTCTCGAGAGAATCTTACCGATGTTGAAGAAACCAGATGCGAAGGAAGTACGCTTCATGGGAACTGGTGAGAGAATGAAGGGGGTTGTCAGAAGACCCGCTGTAGCCTATCGTGATATTGGTCAAAGACCGGATATTGTTGGACCATTCGTTGTAATCCTATTCAATGCAGCTATTATTGCGGGTCTCTTTCTAACATTGTCATCCAAAGTGACAGCTTCTGTTGTCATTAATGCAACAACAATGGAAATAGTGAATACCAATGTATTACTTAGTCCATATGGGGGACATTTCTTCATCTTAGCATTGATTAGTCTACTACCCAGTATAATGCTGGGAATAATCTATCTCATTATCGGTACAGCATTTGCCCACTTCGCTTTCAAATTGACGGGAGGGACTGGAGGTAAGATGAAGACTCTAGCGATTGTTGGGTATAGTATGATTCCCGTGATTCTTGTCCGCCTTCTCGCAATCATTATTATTTTCGTGGTGGTACCAGAGTATCCTACGATAGTGAATTTTTCCGATCCTAGGGCATTAGTAGCAATTACACCGGACTTGGTTAATTTCGCGTATACATCAAACGTTTGGTGGATAATTGATATTTTAACGACAGGTGGTTTTCTATGGACTGGCTTTCTACTTATCTTTGGAATAAGAGAAGCCCATGACACGTCTACCTTATGGGCAACTGTTGTTGCAATCCTATGCACTATTGTGCTGATTTGGACCTTTTGGCAAGTGCATTAGGTCTCAGAACAATATCGCAAAGAGAGGGATGGTCACAAACGCGATTAACCCTACAAGTGCACCTACTTTATCCAAGGTACTTGCAATCATAAGTCGTTTCTTATCATCAGGTCCTGTAAGAGGTAGAACTCCAGCTCCAAAAACAGCCGCAGCACCCAGAATCAAGAGTGGCCAAAGTGCAAAGTCAGCAAATCCCAAGAACCAGATGAGGACATAACTCAAGACTCCTAGAAAATTGAGAGTTCCTGCAACTATTGCAGCTGGCTTGTAACCGTAAATTCTTGCTATTGTACGAACATCTCGTAATTCATCGCCTTCAACATCCTCTGCGCCCTTAATTGTTTCCCGAGCTTGTAGAATCAGGAAAGCTGTAAAGAAGAAAAGCCATGCTGGAATTGAAATTGCATACCAGATTGAGAACGACAAAACTTCTGCAAATATCATTGAGCCATACAGCACACCAAAGGCAAATGAAAAAGCGACCATGAAATTACCAGCAAGACCAAGAGTCTTTACTTTTGCAGCATAGATGTATCCAATTAATGTGAAGAATATAACAATTAGTGCACTTATGGGTCGACCTGGTAACCAAGCAAAGAAAATTCCAAGGATGCTTAAGAATGCCACAAATGCCCATGCTTGTTTTACCGTCATTCTTCCACTAGGTAGAGCCCTGTGGGGTCTGTTGATCTTATCAACCTCGATATCATAGATGTCATTTACTACATTCCCACCAGCAGCAACTAGAAAATATGTAATATAACCATAAACAAATAGATACAAGAAAGGGGAGAGCCCAGCATAATCACCAGATGGAAAGTGAACGTTATAGGCTATAGCAATCCCTGCAATCACTGTAAGGCCTCCAATAATACAATTCTGAGGTCTGATTATTGAAAGAAATGCACGAATGTCTATTTTACGTGATGTATCAGTTTCTGTCAAGGTTTCTCCATCCTTCATCGAAAATGGGTAATAGTCCAGATTAAAGACTTGTGGGCAATGAGGAAGGAACCCAATCACTCATATTCTAGGGCTCTCTGCGGTGAGATAGGAGATGGATGATGTTCGAGAATCTACCAAAAGAGGAACTGCTCAAGATAATTGATACTTATGCTAAAGCATGGCAAGCTATGGATGGTGCATACTTCCTTGCACTTGAGAAGAAGTATGGTATGGATGTAGCTATCGAGATGGACAAAGAAGCATGGAAGATATTCTCTCCAATTGAAGCCAAACGGATAATGAAAGAGTTTAGAATAGACCCTGAGGGGGGTCTCAAGTCCCTTGAACAAGCTCTTGGATATCGAGTTTATGCAAGACTCAACACACAGTCAACTGAATGGAAAGATGACAATACTCTGATATTCACAATGAATGCATGCCGGGTTCAGCTGGCTCGAAATCGAAAAGGACTTCCAGATTTTCCATGCAGACCTGTAGGGGAAATTGAGTACAGTTACTTTGCAAAAACCATAGACCCAATGATTAAGACCCGTTGTGTTTTCTGTCCTCCGGATGATCATCCAGAGGATGCTTATTGTCGATGGGAGTTCACACTGGAGTAGTGATTAAGCTGAGCCAAGTTAATTTTGGTCCTGCGGGATATCCTGCTGATGCACGAGGAAAAATTGAACGTGTTTTCCAGATTCTAGTGGATGCAGGTATGAATGCACTCGAATACGCCGCAGTACATGGACTAAGAACCAGTGAAGAGAGGGCAAAACAGATTGGAGATCTTGCTCGAAGTAATAATATCACAATGAGTATGCATGCAGCATACTACATCAATATTGCATCCAAAGATCCTCAAATTCGTGAACGTTCAAAACAGAGGCTTATCAAAGCTCTCAAATTTGCACCTCTGATGGCTGTAAAGAGGATAGTATTTCATCCAGGTACTTTTGGTGGACTAAGCCCCGAGGAGGCACATATAGTCATGAGAGACTCTCTACAGAGTGTGTGGGAAGAGGCTGGTCACCTTGGAAACGGTGCGTTTCTAGCACCGGAAATAGCTGGAAAACTTAGTATGTTTGGTTCAATTGAACAAATTATCAGAATATGTCAGGATGTGGATG
>JAUWOU010000173.1 GCA_030612005.1 Candidatus Thorarchaeota archaeon
CATTTACCCATGGAAGATCAGCATAGCTCTCGATTCGCTTAGTTAGATCCTGCATTAATGTATCAGTTTTCATCAGAGTCAACTCAAATCAATTTGAACCTCATTTGTTCTTTGTACGGATAGAGAGCCAACTTATATTTCAGCTGCCTAAATTACATTATACGTAAATTTTCCGGCTAGAAGCCTGTATTAACAGACTCCAATCGAATTCTTCAATCATCTAAAAGAATGAAGGTTCAGATTCAAACGTATGCTTTGGTGGTTCCATTGCAGCGGTTTCTTCAGCAGACAAGACTTCGATGAGCTTGTACTTTGATGAACCCAATCCTCTTGCTTCTCCATATTTTGTGACATTGTACGGATCTTTTAATGGTCCATGAATTAGTTGCCATGGGTGAAGTTTTGTACTAAGGTCTGGATTGACTCTCATATATTGCTCTGGAATCTTTCTGATAACAGACTCATTCAGACCTTGCTCAGCGATAAGATCCAATGAAGCTGTGTCAACTGCGACAATGTCCTTACTTCCTACAATTCCAATATCATCAATAATTGCGGGCATCGACATCCCATAGCAATCACAGAATGCAGTGATATCTAAAAGGAAGTTGAGATGGAAAATCTTAGCTGCGTCAAAACTATCAAGGATGGTTTTTGCCGCTACTGCCATCAATTCTTGGAATGAATTGAAGTTCTCAGGGTTGACGCTCCAACCAGTTTTCCCTTCATCTGCTTTAACACAGAGTTTCTCTCCTCCATGACATTGGTCACACTCATAGAAAACAAGAGAAGCTTTCTTTTTCTTATCATCCCAAGCTGGCGCATTTCTCGGACAAGCTTCCTTCAATTTCTCAAGATGTTCCTTCGTCATCTTTTCTTCATCGAAGTATGAATCTCGTTGAACTACTCCATGAATCGTCAGCCACCTAGTAGGTCCACTATATCCCCCTAGTGCAATATTCTTGAATGCTCCACCGTAACTACTGGATCCATGACCTTTGGAGTGTGTTAGGTTGACAAGTACATCTGCATCCAGTAGAACTCCTGCGGCATCCAAACTCGTGATACCTTCAAAATCCACTTCCTTCTTTTTGACATAGCCGTCTTTCACTCCAGCAATTGGGATGATTGGGCACCCACAAGTTTCTTGGGTATATCCACGAAATACTGCATTATACACAGCTGTAGGGTTATCTGTTACGAACGGAACTCCTCCTTGTTTCTTGATTGCTTCAACAACTCTGCGAACAAAGAAAACGGGTACAGTCTGATAACCCTCGTTGAAGCCAAGGTGCATCTTCACGGCAACTTTGTCCTTCTTCTCAATAGTACTCAAGTCAAGAAGCTCGAGTATCTTGTCAAGCTTCTTTGTCATATTAGCAAACATTGAAGGTCTGCCACTAATGTTAGATCCATAGTAAACTTCTGGTATCTTTGCCATTGGTAAGCCTCACTAATTGAATTAGAAGAGTAACGAGCTTCATTGGTTTAAGGTTGTCTATCAGCGTGGCGATAACTTGATATTTCGCCAATCGCAAATCCTTCTCTACGAGGCCCAACCTAATGAAAGAAATGTACGCTCAATGGCGCAAAGATTTGATTGATGCCGGAAAATTGAAACCCGATGAAAAGATTAACAATGTCGAGCTTTCAACACGCTGGCAGAAATTGCAAGTAGAAAAAATAAAATCAGGAAGATTTACTGGGCTATCTTTTCCCAAGTCGATGAAATCTAAATCAAGACCGAAATCACGAAGAACTGATGATCGTGAATACGATATTCGAGAAGGAATCAAACAAGCCCTTATTGCACTCATGACGAAAGCTAAGGGAGCTAGCTACTGCATGATTGTTGTAGACAGAGCATGGATAAATTTCCGCTATAAGAAAAGTAAGAAAAACTTACACTTACAAGTAGCGGGCAACAAGTACATTTCTCCACTCAAATTGAAAGATTCAGATATTAAGCATCTCGAAGATATGGGCATTCCACCTGAACCTATGTCAGACGAAATCTATGCCCGTGACTTTGATGCTGATGAACAGAAAGACCTTGACAAGATAGTTGGAACTGCTATCGAGATATTCAACGACGTGTATCATGTTTCTGGCAGAGATAGTGCGCGGGTTGAACTTGATCTTGGTAAAGGTGAAACCAATGAGATACTAAACTCAATTGCACCATTCTTCAAGCGACGCAGTGGAAAGAAGTTCAAATGGTCTTGGAAACGAACCCAATGAGAATGAAATTTGAAATAGTACATTGAAATAGAGTTTCTAGCATGTGCACAGAATCATGCGTTTTATTAACAAGATTCACTATACCCGAGTTTTGTTACACGCATGAGGAGCTTAGAGTGAAGAAGAACAATCTGAATCGAAGAGAAACCTTCTTGAAATCCACAGCAGTATCATTCGTATTCATTATTGTCATGTCATCGTTGACAATGATTCATGTAGGAATCAATATGAGTCCTGTAGCAATGCAAGAAACAAATGACCAGAGTCACGATGACCATAGAAGACCAATCGAAATCAGATCGGTTCTCACTGAAAACGGAGAATGGGTGGGCTTTGATTCCCATCCTGAAGGCACACTATCTGAAGCCACGGTCACTATTTCGGATACGTCAGGTATCACCATTGTAGCAGATTTCTATGGTTTCTATAAATCCAATATCACTGTAAATAACATTGAATATGACAAACTGACTATACCAGGAACAACCTCAATCCAGCAAACGGGTAAACCAGATCTACCGAGGATGATAAAATATATAGAAATTCCTGAAGATGCCAACATTTCCGTCAGTGTGATAGAGGGCGTCCCTATTTCACTCACTGGATATAATATCAGTCCAGCTCCTAGACCAATTACCACAGTGGGAAATAATACACAGGACGCTTACGATTACATTGATGAATCGGTGTATTCAGCAACTTCATTCTTTCCTTCGTACAATACTAGTATAGAGGGCGGGAACCCAACCGCTCCAATAATGTTGAGAGGTAAAAGGCTCCTAGAATTATCGCTCTATCCCGTTCAATTCAATCCAGATTCTAGCGAATTGATAATATACCCTCAATTGATTGTAAAAGTTACATATCAAAGTCCAGCTCAGATTGAACCAGTACAAGCATCATTGTGGTCAGAACCATTCGAGAAAATAGGTGAAGCATTCATTTTGAATTATAATCCATGGGAGGATCAAACGGGCACAGGTCTTTTACTACCACCTTTCGAATTCCAGGTTCCACTACCAGCCTATACTCCAGCACAGAGTAACCGAAGAGCAGAATATCTCATCATAACTCATTCAGATTTTACGAGAGATGCTAGGCGCCTTGCCAATTGGAAGAAACAAAAAGGTCTACTCACCGAGGTTGAAGTTGTTAATGATGGAGTCACCTCAGACGAAATCAGGGATTTCATTCAAAATGCATATGATACTTGGAATCCCGGACCCACCTATGTCCTCCTCTTTGGTGACTCTGATTTCGTTCCAACTAGATATGGAATAGTCCACCAAGGTGAGCTTAATGGAGTCTACATTTATGACCAGACGGATGGCAAAATTGGTACAGATCTAGAGTACTTCACAGTAGATGGAACTGATTATGTTCCAGACATTATCTATGGAAGAATCTCCGTAGATGATCCAGCCCAAGCTGAGATTATCGTGGACAAGATACTTGCATACGAAATGAATCCACCATCAGATGTGGATTTCTACAACAACATACTTTCTGCAGCTTACTTTGAGGACAAGGACCCAGATGATGGTTCCAGAAATGGAGTCGAAGAAGCTGGATATCCCTATGTCTATATTGCTGAAACTCTGAGGTTGTATCTTGAAGACAAATTAGGGTATAAGGCGGCTGCGAATTATTCAGCATACTGGAGAGAGCAGCCCGAATGGGGAACCCGCCCAAGAGAATTCAGCGATCAAACCTTTACTGGGTATTATGGACATTTAGAGGATTATGATTCTTGGATTCCTAGTTGGAATTCAGAATTCGAAACTGCAAATATCACGCTCAGCATTAACGATGGCAAGTTCTTAGTATATCTTGCAGACCATGGCGGTTCACAGAATATGGAATATCCCGATAATACTCACGATGAAGGTGAAGGATGGATTTATCCTTGGTTCGATGTTACTGATCTTTCAGATCTAACCAATTTAGAAGAATTGCCATTGGTCATCAGTATGGCATGTAGCACTGGTTGGTTTGATGGCGAAACCGACCATTTTGTTACAAGAAACTACGACTGTTTTTCCGAGGAAATCATACGAATGGCAGGTGGAGGAGCTATTGCTGCAATTGGGGCATCAAGACACACCTATAATCTCGCAAGTGGAGACTTGCTTGACGGAATAATACATGCTTTCTGGCCAAATCCAGGATTCCTGAATTTTCAAAATGCGCCGATATACAACATGGGCGGAGCTCTTCTATTTGGAAAAATGAACGTAGCTTCAATCAGGGGGTATACTGACAATGATAAAGAACGTACTAAGACTACTTTCCAGATATATCATTTGTTTGGAGACCCTGAAACAGAGCTGTGGACAGAATCCCCTTCAGATTTAGTTGTTAGCTATCCAACTCACGTCAATACCCAACCGAACCAACGCTTTGTTGTTTCTGTCAATGATAGTGCAGACAATCCAATATACTATGCGAAAGTCTGCATTCAACAGAGTCCTGGAGTGTATGAAGTAGGTTATACAAACAGTCTCGGTCAGGTTGTATTCGATGTCAGTCCCTCTGCAATACCTATTATGAACATAACAGTGACCAAGCATGATTTCATTCCACATGTTGAAACAATTTCAGTCTTTGATAGTGTTGCTGGATTAAACCTGAATACATATCGTGAGCAGGCTGGACAACCTGTTGATCTGACCTTAGTTGGTTTTGAGGGGACTGAAAACATAAGGTTGTTCTTTGGCCCTGATGAAGTAGCATCTGTTGCTAGGGGAGATCTACCCACCGTTACCCGGAATATTCCAAGTGGTCTTGAGGGATATGTCAATGTAATGGCAATTGATGACGATGAGGTTGCGTTGTTTCTGTTGAAGCGTTATGTGAATGTTCCAGGACCTGATCCCTACATCTATTCACAGTGGGATTCTTCTACCTGGCACCTAAATCCCTTAGGTGAGTTTGTTACCTACAACAATCCAAGTATCAAAATCTATCAAGATATAGGTGGCGTTGAAACTTTCGTGGATTCCGGAGATCTTGTCCAAGGTACAGCTTATGAGGTCCATGTCAATGTGAGCAATCGTCAAACTGTGGTTGCATTAAACGTAGAAGTTACGGTGACTTGGGCTCCATTTGGTGGTGGTGGAGATTGGGTCAACGTTGATCCAACCGATAACCCTACGATAATACCCCTAATTGGAGCAGAGGATTGGTCCATTGCGAAAGTGCCTTGGACACCAACAATGACTGGGCATAAGTGTATCAAAGCAAGCGTGTATCACATCAACGATGAGAATGAGAACAACAATGAAGGTCAGGAGAACACTGACATTGCACCTGCTAAATCACCAGGAGAATCAACATTCCGGGTTGGTAATCCACCTGATGCGGGTGCTGATGCGTATGTATTCCTAAAGGTCAGACAACAGGGTGGATTTAGTGATTATTGGGAAGCAACGATAGAGGATTATTCGTCACAACGCTTGGCACCAGGCACACATGAGAATGTAACACTGTTCGTAGTTATTCCTGATAATGTAACAGTAGGTTCTTGGCGACTCTTCATTATTAATCTCTATATCGATGGTGAATTCGTTGATGGATTATCAGTGAACGTGACAAAGGAGGAACCTCCCTCCACTCTGCCCCTACTAATTGGTCTTGAGCAAGCACTTGCCATTATAGGTGGTGCAATAGTTGCAGTTATTGTTATAGTGTATTTGTATAAGAAAAAGAAGTAAATCTAGTATAACTCTAATGAACAATTAGATTTTTATACAACCTGATGTATACACTACAGTTAATTCGCGTAATAGGAGTTTATGTGAAAATGGACACACGAGAAACCGTAGATGCAATAACAATTCTCTTTAAAGAATTAGATCGAATGAAAATACTTGGACATGGAAAAAATCGGAAAGCTTTTTTGAAAATGTCTAAGAAGCCACGTGAGAAAGATATTCAGCACAATTTTGGTTTACTCCGAATAAGAGCTTGGCGAAACTTGGCTTTCGAAACAATCGGAGGCAAAGGAGCCTACATCTTTCTTGATATGGTGTATGAAGTATCAGAAAAAGGAAAGCAATGGGAGATAGGATGCTGGAAAAAACTAGACATCTGGCAAGCATATACGAGATCACCTAGATGGACACCAGTAGCAGATGATCAAGAACCAGAACCAGTTGAGCAATCGGGAACTGAAGATGATCCCGAGAATGGAATGGGTCCACAAAAGAAGGATCCACCACCAAGTGAAATTTGATAGCTCAAGTTGGATTCTACAATCGCTTTAAGAGCGAAGTAAACTGGGGATGAAGGTACTCAGTATTAGGATTCTCTGCAAGAGGCCTGAGTTGCTGCAGTATCTCTCGTAGAACTAGCTCATCTTGCTGGATTAGTGCAACTTCCGCTTTCAGTAATAATGCCTGACCCAGTATTCCTGGTAGATCTTCTGAAATTGCTTTCTCTTCAAGAAGTGCAAGAGTGGGATAAACAGATGAGCTTCCACTTGAGAGAGAAATTTCGATATGAGCCAGTTGTCGAAGAAAAATCATCTGTATGTGCAAGGTTCCGTCACGGTTTTCATAGATTTTCAAAGCCTCCTCGATACTACTGAATG
>JAUWOU010000052.1 GCA_030612005.1 Candidatus Thorarchaeota archaeon
CCTTCTTCTGCCCTTGACAGGATTCAGACAAGACTCTCAGCTGTCCTTTCAAGAGAGAAGACTCAGACAGTGGTCATTGATGGGTGGGCAGACCGGAGAGGTCTAATCCCTCATGAGGTTGTATCAACACTCGAGGAGAAACTCCTTGAATGGTTACCCAGGAATAATGCAGAGATCATCTGGCTTGACAGACCCGTTCCTATTCCTACACGGTCTCTTACCTATCAAAGCCCTGAGGTTTCACCCCTTCCTCATGACTCTCCACGAAGAGCTCTGGTGGACATGATCATCTGGAACAAGCCAATGATGCCCAGGTTCACTGGTTGGGAATCACCCATGTTGGAGTACATCCGTGTGATAGAGAAGGACACACCTACACGAGTCGAGCCAGCTTCATCACTCTTCACAGTTCCGCATCTCCATGGGTGGGGACGACGCTTTCGAGCTGAGTCCAGTGAGAACAGAGTGTTGCAGGACAGAGATGTCATGGAGCTGGTCCAAGGTCCAAAATACGCCCGTGGAAAGGTCTCTTCCAGAGACCACTCGTTCAGCTTCATTGATCCGGAACTTGAACAGAAGATTCTCATTGAGGCTAGCAAGCTCTCACCATCGCTGCTGAGACCTAGGACAGTCCAGGACAGAGAAAGTCTGGAACTCCTGTTCAAGACCACACCACCACAGGGATTTGAGATTGATATGAAGAAGAAGAAGGGTCCAGCTGTTTCATCGAGAGGTGTCATTGACAGGATGACTCTGGTCCCCTCTGGGACTCCTCCAAGGAGAAGCAGGTGGGGTGATGATGATACAAAGACTCACCATCCAGTCAGTGACATCACTCGTGGTATAGTACGAAAGGGAGTGAAGGCGAAAGAGAGGAGAGAAAAATGGACAAGGAGACCCCCTCTTGTCAAAGAAACCCACATCACGAAGATTGACACACAACAGGTGAGAAGGGCAGAGGTCCTACGGCTTCTGCGTACTGCCAGGTTCCTCATGCGGACAGTGATTAAGCATTCGTACGATGACCGATATGTCCTTCTCAAGATGATTGTCGATCTGTGCAAGGGATGTGTAACGAAAGAGGGAGGCACTAGCGACCCTGGAGAGGTCCTGTATCATATTCGGGATGAACTGAAAGACCATAAGGAGTCAAGGTTCTTCTGGTGGTCCCTGTCAAGACTGAGAGAGGACTCCATGCACAGCCCGTCACTACCAACTCTGGTCGTGGACACCATTGAAGAGATCTCAAAGACCAGACCTGACTTCTGGATGCTCTATGGAAATGATGTGTATCTTCTCATCCTTGCACTCCATTGGAAGAATGAGGATGTGAGCATGAGCCATCTTGAAACCCTCTGGAAAGCCTATGCAGACTGGCAATTCGTGCACATGGGGTTCGAACCAAGAGATTCTGTGGAACAACAGACGTCAAAGTACGATGTTCATGCGATGTGGTCCAACCTACAGTGGAGGACCAAGAAGCTGCTGGTCTCCTCTCAGTCAGTCCCAGAGAGTCGTCGACAGGGTCTGATGGTCCATCTTGGGGAGGGCACGAACGGGCTGATCTTTGAGGACAGATCTGGTTCCACTGAGATGCTGGTTGGTATCTTTGAGAGTAGAATGGACAGGGTATTTGAGCGTGGATGGCACAGATGCAAGGTAAGTCCGTTTGAACTGGATGGTGTGTGTGATTATCAGTGGGAGGAGGTCTCTCCTGTGATCATCACCCGGACAAAGGGAGCGGACGTCCTCTGGAAAGTGCAGAGGGATGAAGACTCCAGGATAAGTGGTTGGTGGCCTGAGGGAGTGTTCACCTTCGGGCCTCCCCCTGAGGGTAAGAGTGCGCCAGTGAGATGGTACAGAATTGACAGCATCCCAAGAACAGTGAGGGAGGTTCTGAAGGAGCCAGGATTGGATGTTGATGAAGAGAATCTCAGACTCAGGGCTGAAGAGGCTCTGAGGGGGCTGGAGGGCATCAGTAAGGGTGTCCAGCATGTCGTCTGTAGGGTCCTGTTGGACACCGGCAATGAAACCTACGTTGTACAGTTCTGTGAGGCAGACGAACATGTTGACAGGATGATTATTTATGACAGTATCGAGCTTGAGGGAACAATGGACGTGATCCAAACCCTGAGATATCCACTGATGAGTGGTATTCCCTATCGTGGTGAGTTCTGGTGGGACCCGAGGAGAGATGTTGAGTACCTTGAAGTGGCGACAGAGAGTGGTCCAGTTGATATGTCATTTCTTGCACCTTTCGTGTATAGAAGCATGAGATGGGCAGAACTCCTCAAGGGACTTGATCTTCCAAGGTCTGCGAGAGATGTATTGAAGACCACTCTGGGGGAAACGATCACGCTGGTGGCAGACCAGGATATGAAGCGGTACAAGGGACCAATGGCAAGAGTATGGAATGTTCTGTTCCTTCAGGCTCCTGTCAGTGAGAACATCTTGGCACTGCGGAGGATTGATCTGGACATCATAGAAGTGGCCGAGCTCTTTGAGTCCCAACAGGTCTTTGACACAGCCACGGGACTGAGACATCCTACAATGATTACAATGAACAGGACAGAAGAGGTCGAGTTTCCAGATGATGTGTTCAGGTTTGCAAGGACCTTGGAATATCTCGTTTTGAAGAAGAACATCCTCCCAAGAAGAACCACAAATTGAGTGATCTTCCAAATTCGGAGTATAATCTACGTAGTGAATTGTGGCTTCCGTTTTGGAGATATCTTACATATTATCTTACATTTTATCCTTGGATTATCTATGATTATGTATGATTTTCACTATTTCAGAATGATGATAAGAGGGATCTATGATGGCGATGAACCACTGGATACTGAAAGTAATGAAGAAACTGAATTGATTTCGTTCATAGAAGGATATCAAGAAGAATGTAAATTCAGAGCGATGTGTGCTCACGTAAATAACTTGGTGGAGTACTATATCAGACAAGAGAGATTGGAATCTGCAATTGAGAGAGTAGAAGACAATATCTCCATTTTGATGACATTGGATTTGGAAGATGAGGAAGTAAAGTGGCATCTATTCACGGGAAGAGTGTTGTTGGCTGAAATACTGACACTCAATAACAAATTAGCGGACTCAAGAAAGGAAATAGATAGGGCTTTCGAGATTATCCCTGAAGATATTCCTATGTGGCAACTTGGAGTGGGTCGGAGAAGAGAATACTACGAACGAGGTAAGTGCCTTAGAATTAAAGACAAAGAGGGAACACACACTTGATTTCTTCGTTTTGGGGAAAATGATTAGTAATTGGGGCTTCTGTATTGATGTATCACTCACCTTCAAATGTACAGTAACAATGAACCACATGTGAGTGGTAAACATGCACCCATTATTAGAAGATGTCCTTAGTTCAGGTGGAAAACGTGAACAAAAGCCCAAGCGCAGAAAGAATGTACCAAGGTCAGCAACCACAGATGAGGAACTTGCAGATCTGCTGGACTCAGTAAGTGCAAGAATTCTTGTTGCTGGGGTTGGTGGAGCAGGTAATAATGCGATAACTCGTCTTATGGAAGTAGGTGTAGAAGGAGCAGAAACTCTTGCACTAAATACAGATGCACAGGACCTGTACTTTTGTAATTCCCATCACAAATTACTTCTGGGTAAAGAAACATGTGGCGGACTGGGTGCTGGTAATAATCCGGATGTTGGAGAAGCTGCAGCAATAGAGTCCTATGATGTTATCAAGGATGTTGTCAGGGGAGACCTTGTTTTCATTACTGCAGGTATGGGCGGCGGTACTGGTACAGGAGCTGCTGCGCATGTAGCAAAAGCAGCTAAGGAAAATGGTGCTCTTACCGTTGCAATTGTATGTTTGCCATTTGATGTTGAAGGTGCAACTAGGAAGAAGAATGCCACTCGCGGTCTTAATGCACTGATGGAGCATGTTGATACACTTATTGCAATACCTAACGAGAAACTCTTGGAAATAGCTCCAGATCTCTCAATGCCTGAAGCATTCATGGTAGCTGATGAAGTGCTTGTACGAGCGGTAAAGGGTATTGCTGAATTGATTTCCAAGCCGGGTCTTGTAAATCTGGACTTTGCTGATGTTAGAACTACCATGAAAAATGGTGGGGTATCAATCATCGCTCTTGGTGAAGGTATTGGAGAAGATAGGGCCGAAGAAGCGGTTGTTAATGCATTACGCAACCCGCTCATTGACGTATCTATAGAGAACGCTCGTAATATTCTCGTAAACGTTAGCGGAAGTGCAGACCTACAGCTTCTTGAAGCAAAACGTGTTGTTGAACTCGTAACTGAACAAGTACATCCAGGTGCAGAGGTAATCTATGGCGCATTGATATTACCAGAACTGGAAGATAGACTAAGGGTCACGATTATTGCATCGGGAGTGAGTTCACCTTATGTCTTTGATAAAGCTGAACCATTTACACCCTTAATAGACGATCTCAAGTCAGATTTAGGTGTACCACGACTCACTCAGTAAAGTAGACACTCAGCAAATGTTAAAAGAGAACCAGTTCAGATTGCTCACGAATCCCCTGGCTGCTCAGGCAGTCTTTTACAGGGACGTGATTACAAAATGGGTGTCGGTTCATTCATCAACGATAGCAGAAGAATTCTGAAGTTGGCTACTAAGCCTTCAAGGACTGAACTATGGACAAGCACAAAAATCAGCTTGCTTGCGATGGTTCTTGTTGGAGCACTCAGTTTCATAATTCAGGTTATCATGACCTTAATAACATCCAATTGGGGTACAACTGCAACATAGATCAACGATTTGGATTCATTGATGAATAATCCGAATCTTCATATCAGACAAGTACATTCCCCAATGTTAATTTGTAGTTTAGAGTATCATAATTTACAGGAAATGAAAGAAAGATGGAGCCTAGTACGAGCATCTACGCGATCAGAACGACCATTGGTCAAGAACGTAGCGTCACTGACTTAGTCACAACAGCTGTGATAGGCGAGAGTGATGTTTGGGAATGTCCGTTCTGCAGAGAGGATTTCTCCTCAGAAAAGGCAACCAAGCAGCACATGAAGAGCTGCAAAAAGAAAGGAAAGAAGAAAGGAGAACCAAAGCTCATTTCTAAAAACCAGTTGAAAGGACGAGTCAAATCCATTCTCGTACCAGAAACATTGCGAGGTTACGTTTTCATTGAAACAACCGAGTTCCGTGATGTTGAAATTGCTATTTCAGGTGTGCCGCATGTTCGAGGTCGTGTTGGAGGCAAGGTAAGCCTTGAGGAGATTGATAGATTCTTAGCACCACCCCCTGCAGCAGAGGGAATCTCCGAGGGAGATGTTGTGGAGATCATCTCAGGTCCATTCAAGGGAGAACGTGCAAAGGTTGTACGTGTTGATACAGGTAAAGAAGAACTGATACTCGAGCTTCTTGACAGTCCGTACACTATTCCAGTGAGAGTCCATGCAGACTTTGCAAAGATTGTCGAGAGAGCTGAACGTGTTGAAGTGGTAGAAGCCGCTGAAGGTGACGAAACGAAAGCAGAAAGTGATGAGCTTGATGACGAAGACTCCTTCTGGGCACATACACCAGATGATGATTGATTAAGAACTAAACATCTCTTAGAAATCAATTGTAGCAAAGGTTTCTCATCCAATAGGTCCTTATATACGCCAAAGAAGAATAATCAGTTGTAGGATAGATTCTGAGATGAGAACCAAGTCTAAGGATCAATCTACAGTCACCGTCAGTTGGCCGGGGACACTAAATGCCTGTGGAGAAGCTGTAAGACTTTGCAATTCCTCTGGGATTGTGATGCTGCCTTGATGAATCAGGAACCAAACGGCGATTCCGGATTTGATGTCTAGGATTGTATAGGTTTTGGGCAACGGTGAAATAAAGTGACAATAAATATAGTAGGGGGAAATTAAGACAACAGGTTTCTGTTTCCCTCTCGACTTATTTTCTCAAGAGAGTTCTTTTTCCACCTATGTCATAATCCTTATAACCAAGCCCGAGGGCGACGACTCATCTCCTTAATACGGCACAGTCGTTTCGAATGCTGTGTCTGGAGTGAACATCGTGACATGCAGTAGACCCGATTTCAGGTCGCAATTCTTAGAACTGCATTCAGGAGTGTTTGAAAAATGAGTGAAAAACCAATAGTAGTAGAAGCACTTGTTGAAGGTGGTAAGGCCAGCGGAGGACCGCCAATCGGACCCTCGTTGGGCCCAACAGGAGTTAATATCTTCCAAGTCGTGACCAAGATCAACGAGATTACTGAACCCTTCGCAGGGTTGAAAGTACCCGTAAGGATCATTGTAAACCCAAATGACAAGAGCTTCGAAATAGAAGTGGGTACACCCCCCACAAGCGCATTGATACTGAAAGAGGTTGGTGTTTCAAAGGGCTCAGGAGAGCCAAACACCAATATTATTGGGAACCTAACGGTAGACCAAGTGAAAAGCATCGCAAAAGGAAAAGAGAGTGCCCTTTCTGCCCAGACAATGAAAGCAGCGGTTATGATTGTAACAGGTAGCTGTGGACAAATGGGAGTTACAATTGAGGGAAAGACAGCAAAGGAGTTCCAAGCAGAAGTCCGCGAAGGCACATGGGATGCCCAGTTGGACGGACCATTGAGGGAGTGATATTGCATGTCGTCTAATATTGAATCAATTGAAGCCTCAGTTGCTGAGGCAAGAGCAAAGGGTACTGAGAGAAAAATCAAATTTGAGCAGAGCTTTGATTTAGCAGTCAATTTCAGAAAGAAAGAGTTGGATGTTACAAAGCCCGAGAACAGATTCAACCAAGAACTTGTTCTTCCAAACGCTCTCTATCCACCAACAAAAATCTGTGCATTCGGTGATGGTGAGTTCGCAGAAGCGGCAACAGCTGCTGGAGCTGAGCGCATAGTATCAAAGGATGAAATACCCAGATTAGGTGATGAGAAGAAGGAAAGGAAGAACCTTGCTAAGAACTTTGATTTCTTCATCGCAGCAGTAGACGCGATGCCCCTAATAGGTCGTTATTTGGGACAAGCTCTTGGTTCGAGAGGGAAGATGCCACGTCCGTTCCCACCACAGGCAGATTTGGCTGCGATAGTCAATCAGTATCATCGTACAGTTCGTATCAGAATGCGAAATACACCCACATTCCATGTCAAAGTTGGACATGTGAAAATGAGTGATAGAGAGATAACAGATAACATTGTTGCAGTTCTAAACTTGGTTGAAAGCAAAGGATTCACAGGGAGAATCAGCAACGTCGCCATAAAGACAACAATGGGACCAACAATTAAAATATCAATCTAGGGTGATCAAAAGTGTCAATATATGAAAAAACAATCCCACAATGGAAAGTTGATTCGGTTGAGGAACTCGCGTCGATTATCAGTGAGAGCAAGATGATTGGTCTCGTAAACGTCGAGGGTGTTGGAGCCAAGCAGCTCCAAGGGATTCGTGATAGTCTGAGAGGCTCTGCGATCATAAAGATGTCAAGGAACACTCTGATGATCAGGGCACTGGAAAAATCAACGAAGAAGGGCATGAAAGACCTGATTGAATATGTTTCAGGACCTGTTGCCTTTGTCTTCAGTGAACAAGATCCCTTTGTATTGAGCAAATTCCTTAGCGAAAACAGGGCTGCTGCTCCAGCAAAAGGTGGTCAGATTTCTCCAAAGGATATAATTATCCTAGCCATGAACACTGGAGTTGCACCGGGACCGTTCATTAGTGAACTTGCAGGTCTCAAAATCCCATCCAGAGTTAAGGGTGGTTCAATTCACATTACAGCTGATACTGTCGCCGTCAAAGCTGGAGATGTAATCTCCAATGCTATGGCTATGATGTTGAGCAGACTTGGGATTGAACCCATGGAACTTCAACTCACACTTATAGCAGCTTATAGTGATGGTGAAGTTCTTACTGCGGATAGCTTCGTTATTGATCTAGAGGCACTGTTCAGTCAGGTTCTCTTGGGTCATCAATACGCAGTCAATCTATCGGTCAATACTGGTATTCCTACTGAGGAAACAATGCCATTGATTCTCACAAAGGCAAGCATAGAAGCCAAGGGTCTGGTAATGACAATTGGATTCTTTGTGCCCGAAATGTTGAATGAGTTCCTTTCCAAGGCTAACTCCGAAGCACTCGCTTTGGCAATGGCAGCATCCGAGAAGGATCCAGAAGCAATACCCTCTGAAATCTTAGGTCAGGTGAAGGCAGCTGTAGCTACCACAGAAGTAGAAACTTCTGAAGCAGCGCAGCCAGAAGAACCTGAGGAAGAAGAAGAAGAGGCGGAAGAAACAGTAGCAGGCATAGGAGGCCTGTTTGGATAAATAACTACGAGGTAATAACAATGGAATATGTATACGCAGCACTTCTGCTCCACAAAGCAGGCGGAAAAATGACTGCTAAGGCAATGGATGAAGTCCTAACCGCAGCAGGCTCCAAACCTGACAAGGGTAGAATCAAGGCTTTGCTAGCAGCCCTCAAAGGTGTTGACATCGATGAGGCTTTGACAAGCGCAGCCGCTATGCCCGTTGCAGCAGCTCCCGCAGCCGGTGGTGCAGCAGCACCAGCAGCAGCAGAAGAAAAGAAAGAGGAAAAGGAAGAAGAGAAAGAAGAAGAAATGACCGCTGGACTTGGAAGTCTATTTGGTTAGAACATTCTTGTTCATCTCATCGTATTTTCCTTAGTATAGAGGACAGGCAAGTAGCAAACTTGCTCTGTCCACTGAATTCTTTTTTCGAATTATCAAAAACCCACACACAGATATCTAACAATGTATATTGATAATCTATGAAAGTCGTGTTCCATCCGCTAATGCTGGAAACATATGATAGTACTCCAGCTGGAGCTCCAGGAAGATTGGAATCAGCGGTAGAGATTTTGGGAAAGCATCCTGAATATGAGTTCATTGAACCTACTCCCGCGATAGAGGAACAGATACTCAGAGCCCATAGTAGGCGTCTGATGGAAAGGATTCAGGGCGATGAACGATTATCAAAAATGGCTTCACTTGCTGCAGGTGGAGCAATATTAGCTGGTGAAATCGCCGTCAAAGGTGAGCCAGTATTTGCTTTGATTCGTCCACCAGGACATCATGCTTCGGAGGACTCAAATTGGGGATTTTGTTACTATTGCAATATTGCAGTTTCATTGCTAGATCTGAGAGCGAAGGGACTCATCGATTCTGCATTCGTTCTCGATTTCGACCTGCATACTGGTGATGGAAATATCAACATCCTTGGTGATGATAAGAAATTCACAATCTCTAATCCAAATGGTAACGGTGATGAACAATATCTTGCTGATGTAAAACGAGCTCTTGACAATGCGCCAGATGTGGATATCATAGTAGCATCTGCGGGTTTTGATGAATATGAGGATGATTGGGGGAGCAACTTATCCACAGATGCATTTCGAGAGATAGGTCATCTTATGTATGAATTTGCTAAAGAGAGATGTGAAGGACGACGATATGCTCTACTGGAAGGAGGATATAATTTTGAAGACCTTGGAAAGAATGTGCTTGCTTTCTGTGAGGGTCTAAGAGGAGGTTGAAACGATTTGATATACAAAATCTTAATCGATGCAGTAAAACGCCATCTAAAGGAAACCTTGCCCCTAATCGAGCAGCTCACAGAAATCAATGTCAGGAGTACACCGATACCAGATGGGAGAGAGATTGGTGAGGTTGTGCTCCACTTAGTGAGGTCCCTAGAATATTATACGAAAGGAATCACGACAAATCAATGGGATGCTCTCCCCTATAACATTGAAACTTACGATTCTGCTGAATCAATCATAGAACTTGCAAAGAATGTTTTCGAGAGTGTTAAGGTATATACAAGTTTGATTTCACTAAGTGATATTGGAAGATCAATAAATACCTTCAAACGACCAGCAACTGTGGCTGATTTGATTCTAGAGATGCTTGAGCACAGTATTCATCATCGCGGTCAAATCACTGCGTACTATAGACTTCTCGGAGTTAAACCAAATTCAATCCCATACATTATCTAAGAAAGAGAGATGTGGGAGAAAACCTCCCACAATTAATCTGGCAAGTCTTTGAAGACCTGGTCCATAGCTCTGCGATACTGGTTGAATGCATCACGACCTTTTGGTGCAAGCTTCAAGACAGTGTGAGGTTTCTTGTCAAGGAATTCCTTCCGAACCTCGACATATCCTGCAGCTTCGAGTTTGCTCATATGTGAGGAGAGATTTCCCCATGTGAGCCCTGTCTGACGCATCAGGAAGATGAAGTCCGCCTCTATGACCACAAAGAGCTGTGCCATAATCTTGAGTCTGGCGGGCTCATGGATGAGCTTGTCGATTTCGAAATCATCACTGCTCACTAGTATCATCCTCCGGTGAATCAATCACAGGATACTTCCGGATGAATAGGGCAGCTCTAATAATACCCAATACAAAGAAAGCTGCACCCCAACTCAGTGTGTAAACCATGATTACAACCTCCACGGGTAGGAAATCAGTAAACGCAACTGCAAATCCTGTAATTGTCATTAAGGCACCAAACAGGTAGTATCTATTTTGACCAGTCTTATCCTTTAGATATACTGATGGAGCCCACATGATCACTCCAAAGAATGCAGGTACCCATCTATAGATCATGTCTAAGATGATGAAATCTATCGAGATTGCATAGACCAAAACGATACCTGCTGCAACCAGAAGAAAAACAGTGACCACGTATCCAGCTGTGAGTTTGAGTGGTTCTTCTTCCCTTAGTTTCACATATCCTATCCTTGGATATACGTACTTCTTCCTGACAACTTCTATGAATTGGGGAAAGAAGAGGACGTAAAACATCACGAATATTCCTGCAAGTCCAGGTTCTCTGATTAACAGAGGAAATACTAGAAAAAACAATCCAGCCATAATCTCTGTGGATCCATCCTGCATCAACTCGCGATAGGATTCCTGTTCGATTTTTTTCAAATCTTGTTCTTCATTCATTGTAATCACTTCGCAAAGTGCTTATCGAGTTCGACCAGTTTCCCAACATCCTCACTGTTCACTATTGGTTACCTCCGGTGTACTAATGATTGGATACTTCCGGATGAATAGAACGAATTTGATAACACCTAATACAAGAAATGCAATGCCCCAACCAACAGCGTAAATCAAGTTTACAACATCCACGGATATGAATTCAACAAGTGCGACTGCAATTCCAGTAATTGTCATTAGGATACCACACAGATAGGATCTATTTTGACCGGTCTTATCTTTTAGATAGAAGGATGATAACAACCAGATTAATCCAAAGAGAGCTGGTGCCCATCTGTAAACCAAATCTGAAGTAATAACACCTATTGAGATCGCATAGACCAAAGGAAGTACTGTCAAAACCATTATGATTAAGATCGTTACATTTCTAACTGTGGGTTCTGGAAGTTCAACCGTCCGTAGTTTCACATATCCAATCCTTGGATATACATACTTCTTCCTAATCACTTCAATGAATTGTGGGAGGAAGATTAAGAATAACATGACGATGATGGCAAACACTGACCACACTACAAATATCGATAATAATCCAGGTTCTACGATTAGTACAATAAATGATAGAAATATTGTTCCAGCCATTATCTCATTTAATCCATCGTGTCTTAGCTCCCGAAAGGATTCCTGTTCAATGGTTTTCAGACTTTCTTCTTCGTTCATTATCCGCAACTCTTAAGAGTACTTTGTGATACAAAGTACTTTGCACTCTAATAAGGTTTTACAATGTGTAATGCAAAGTGCCTATCGGAAAGCTTTATGTCTTAACAAAAAAATCGCAAATTACAGGGCCCGTTGCCTAGCCCGGTACTATGCACAATCTGTGTATTGTGTGGTTCATAGGGCGCCAGCCTTCTATAGACGAGCTCGTCGTCTGAAGACAGTTGGAGTTCGTGTGTTCGAATCACACCGGGCCCGCCATTATTTGTCAAAGGACAATGAGTCAAGGAACCAATCTGGAAGTTCCATGTCCAATGCTCTTGTGATGTCGTTAGCGGAGTGGAGTGATTCTGTGGCTTTTATTCTGGTAGCTCGTTTGTTGCCAATTCCAGGAATGACTTTCCATTGAGAAAGTGATGCCTTTTGAGGTCGGAATGGAAAAGGTAGGACCGTAAGAGACCGCGGTCCATGATCTACGACGAATACATCCTTTGGTATGTGTTCATCAGACCCTTTGGTCATATGACATAGCAAGGGGTATGTCCCAAGTTGTCGAAGAAGGTGATTATTGCCATCTTCAGCATCAAGAAAGACCGATTGAAGTATTGTACCATGAGGTGCAACTCGTTTTATCATCTCAATATCTATGCA
Organism: Candidatus Thorarchaeota archaeon; assembly: GCA_030612005.1. Lineage (GTDB taxonomy): Archaea > Asgardarchaeota > Thorarchaeia > Thorarchaeales > Thorarchaeaceae > SMTZ1-45. The sequence continues at coordinate 12,307 of JAUWOU010000052.1, forward strand.
GTCACGAATCTCTTGTCTGTGTTTGAAAAATTGATTTCTCTTGATTCTTTTACCCGAGGTATTTTCGAGACTAGTACCTTGCAATCCGATGACCTGTCGAATGTTAATTCTACGCACAATCAATCCTTCGTCTAGAATCTGCTTGAGAAAATTCATGTTGTGTTCTAGAGTTTTCTTAGACTCGCCAGGTAGTCCATAGAGAAGGTTGATTCCAGGTAGTAGATGCGGGAGACCTCGTGGTTCTCTCTTTCCACCCACGTTATTCAGAATTCTCACTGCCTCTATCATTTCCTCAACATCTCCCTTCAGATTGTTTCGACGAATAACTTCAGGATCTACAGATTCTACTCCAAAGGCGGCAACATCACCTGGAGTATGATACTTCATGATAGACTTGGCAACTTTCTTAGATTCCTCCGGATGTCTGGCAATAGTTCCAGGATTCACATTATCGATGTGTAGTACATCCAAATCAGGAGCAACTTTACGAATTTTTGAGAAGAGATTTTCAATAGCATCTACATTTGGAGTAGGAAACTCGTATTCGCCAATCTCTTGCGACCCATAGGTGAAGAGATCTGCTTGATGGCCAAGACGAAAAGCACGAACTCCCAAGTTGTAAAGGGATTCTATTTCACTAACAATAGCATTCACTGTTCTCTGTTGAGGAATGCCATATGAGGGTTCTACACAGAAGGAACATCCACCAGTAAGAAAACGTGGACATCCTCTATAGGTTTCAATCTCGCAGATAATGTGTTTGTTGGAGAAACCTGGGTGCTGGGTTACAATTTGTGCACCTCTAGTAGTATAGGTTTCAATTTCAGATGCACTTTCTCTTGTTGCTTCCAGATTTACTGATTCTAGCTCTATAGAGGGGTCAAAAGCCTGAGCAAGTACTACCTCTGGATCCCCTTTGACAATGTAATCAAATGGAGGTGCAAGCACGTCTGAGCTGAGAGCTAGTTTACCTCCCTGAATTCCACATCCGAAACTAGCCCAAGGGCCTACTAGGATTTTTGGAATATCCTCCAACAGAGGGGAGGAGAATAATGTTCTAGCCTCTCTAATTGAGATTGGAGTACCACCGATGTACTTCCCTGGAACAATCATACCAGCAATGAGAATCAGTAGGTCCATTTTCGACCAAAGATGTTGTGCTTTCTCAAAGCTAGTGCGTATCTGATCTATGGTCTGATAGTGAATTTGAGTGCGTGGAGAATGTGTCCAGATAGATCCGGCGATGTAGCGAGGATAAATGCTCACGTAAGGTGGAACTCCAAGGACAGTGGGCTCATCAACATAACCGTCAATTAGTCCTACGTTTTCCACATGATTCATTCCGAGCAACCTCCAAGGTTATTTCCATTCTTTGAAATTATCATAACCTGAAAAGGGAATATCTACATACCCCTCAGAGGATTCGTAAGCTACTCTATCGCCTTTCTGAACATATCCAATATCTATCAAAGGAACCCGTTTTGCCTTTGCGATTTCAAGAGCTTCATCAATCTTGTTCTCAGGAATCGTTAAGACAAGATGGAATTCTTCACCACCTTGCATCACGAATTTCATCTCATCTAACATGTTCTTTCGAGCAAACACTTCAACCCCTTTAGCAGCAGGAAGACGTTCTATCACAAAACTAACCTTGCTCTGTTTTGCTATCGTATTGAGTGTGATTCCGAGACCATCACTACTGTCCATCGAAGCTGTAACTGCGTCTTTCTCTGCAAGTGCTGGTACAATATCCAGATTGATAACAGGCTTGTAGGCGGCTAGGAGGGCTTTCTTGTGAAGATCAGGGTCAGCTTCTCTGCCTCGGAGTAACATTTCGAATGCAACTGATGTAAATCCAAAATATCCTGTAACTGCAACTCTATCGCCTGGCTCTGCACTATTACGAGGAATAATACCATCTGGAGAAGCTACACCTAAGCCTACACCAGTCAGAATAACATCAGAAGCCATACCCAAATCACCACCAATGAAAGGGATTCCTGCTTTGAGACCATATTGAGAGAAACCGCGAACAAGCTCGTTTGCTTCATCTGCCTCAAAATCATCAGGGACACATAATGAAAGCATTGTGCTGAGTGGTTTCGCACCCTTTGCAGCAAGGTCACTCAATGTCATGACTGCAGTTTTGCGACCAACCTGTGCCGCAGTCATGCCAGAAAGCCAATCTGATTCACGAACAAATGTATCAACATTAACAACTATATTTTGGTCAACTGTTATTGGAATGTCTGATGCGTCATCATCAAAACCTAGTTTCGCACCTTTGATTGAATTGACATAATTGCTGATGCTTGCAAGGAATTTACGTTCGCCCATCTCGCCTGTCTTCATCAATAAGTCCTCACTGTAAGATTAGGGGACTCATGATAAAGTTTTATTAGAGAAGTTTGGAGGACAACTTTTAGATGCGCCTCGGTGGCTTAGGGGCTATAGCGTCTGCTTCGTAAGCAGAATGTCGCGAGTTCAATCGAGTTGGGATTTCCCCGATTCGGAGCAAATCTCGCCCGGGGCTCCATCTTTTTTCGAATCACCCCGCTTCAAATTGAATGTGTTTACTAAATAACTAACCATTCATAACTTGAATTCATGCTCATCATGTACAGATAATTCCCAGTATGGACAAATTGAAATAGACAGGAGATAAATGACTACTTAATTCGAGTACGAAATGGGGTTGACTTGGAAAAGGAGGAGGTAGATGTAAGTCATGCTAGGAGGAGTATGTGGAGGACATGTTGATTCTCTGATTCGTAGAAATGGTCAGATGATTGCTCTGGGATTACTAATTATTCTCTCAATCCCTGTTTTGGTTGATTCCCAAACCCATGGACTCACCTGGGGTTTTACTCCGGGGGATAAATTCTACTTCAAAGAAACACACCTTTCTAACATTTCTAATACGGTATCTACGCTAAGTTTGGAGTATTATTTAATTGCAGAAGATTACCTAACGATTCAAGATCCCTTGACATTTTTCCCAATTGATAGAGAAGCGACCTTCTACATTAATGGAACTCCGGTTATGTCAGGAAGTTTGTATTTTGCGATTCCAATTGGAAATTGGGACTTACTAGAAGACACCTACATTTCTAGCTATTCGAGTTACTTTGATACAATTGATATAATTGATGATGAAAATTACTGGGGCTTTCGGACTACTAATAATCTTAGTTATCTTAGTAATCTTAGTTACGCGGAGGAATCTCAAATCAGTATTTTCTCAAAAACTGATGGAGTATTAGTATCCTTACTGTATGAAAGTATCCATAGCTTTGGTGTTACAAGAAGCACTCTTGTTGAAAGAGTTTCCCCTCCTCTGATTCTTAATATCCCTGTTCTCATAGCTGGAGGATCCGTAGCTTTCGTTGGGTTACTAGGAGTATATTTCTTCCGAAGATTACGTAGCTCTGCAAATCAGGAGTCTATTTCCGATAGACACTCCAGCTAACTTTCATCGTTTCATGTCACTCCGCAAATCTGTGACTCTACTACTTCTGCAAGCTCAATACCCCCGTACTCTGGAATGCGATTTGATCTTGGCCATGTCAATAAGAATGACAGCATCATTCAACATGGCGCCAAAAGAAAAGCTAAGTTCATAGCTGGGTTTCCAAACTCTCCAAGATTCAGCTGTTCTGAATGTGGCAGCAAGATAATTGTGTCTGCTGATTGATGATGCATCAGCGATGTCACACAGTATAACTTCAAGATGCTCAGAGTTTCTCGAATTCCTACGGTTCAAATCCCGCCCGGGGCTCCATTTTCTCTTTCTAAATTCATCATTTCATCAAATTTCTTGTGCAGCTTCCTACAATTATATACAGTTTCATAACAATTGTAGAGGAACAGGTGAAATAATTTTGAAATATTATAGAAAAACAAGAAAAGCCCCTATTAGGGCTACTGCAAAGCCAGGCCTATTTGAGTGGCTGGCTGGTACTACCAGATAATTGAGGTAGTCCAACGAAAATAGAACAGACCGGATTGTCACATCGCGTGACTCCTTCTGTTCTGAACACATCCTTCTTTTGTTACTGGTTTGGATTATATCGCATAGATTCTAACATTATTTGATGTTCAACAGAAATCCTTATCATACCAACTTATACGAAAAACGATGAACTCCAAAGTACAATGCTCCGGAAGCGCCTTCCTGGATACGGAGTATTGCCATTTATTCATGCATATGCGGAGGTTGCCCAGCCAGGTTAAAGGCGCTAGGTTGAGGGCCTAGTCTTCGTGGAAGTTCGCCACGAAGAGGCTATCTCGTAGGAGTTCGCGAGTTCAAATCTCGCCCTCCGCACCACTTTGTCATTGTTTGATGACCTGTTCAGTCATCTTCATTATCGCTTTTGATTGTCTTCAAGATTGCCTTTATTCTGGTCTTTATCTTCCCACTTCCTGATGTTGTTTCATTTGTAATTACATAATTTTCGTATGATTGGATTTGTTTCCGTAATTTTCTTAGTGTGGTTGCAAGTACAAAAGTTTCCTTCGCAAATAGACTACCGGGTTTGCCTACTAGTCCAATCCTGTACCCCCAATTTATTACATCAATAAATGGACACCACAATTCAAGCTCTCGTGGTGTTCCTGCATCATCAAGCTGCCAACATGCCATTTCAATATCATAGATTCTGACTGATCCTGCGATTCTTTTTTCACGTCTTTTATATCCAAGTTTTTTTCGACGATTCGACTTTCTTATTGATACTATTAACTCAATGTTATCGTCCTTTATACATTTGATATCATCATCGCTAGGACTCGGATTATGCCGATTTCCCTTAGATTCTGGATGACTGTGAAATTCTCCAATTGGCCAATATGTAGAAAGATCATCCCACATTTTGGTAACTCGAGGCGTTCGTATTTGATGATATGTAACAGATGTTTTCGTTTGTTCAGCCGATAGTAGAGGAATTGCTTGATGGACAATAAGTTTCTTATTTTTCGTCTGAAATATATCACCGAAAAGTAGTCCACCAACTTCTTTTCGATAACTTTCAGCTGATGATGATACGAGGCTCACAAAACTATCTGATGAAATATAAACCAGCAATATTCAATCCCTCAATATACCTAGTTAGACTATTGCTATCTTAACTTTTCTCCACTTACTCTACTTCTGCGTGTTGTCCGAATACTAGAGAAATAGCAAAATGCATTCAAAGAAACAATTCGATTTGTTGCCGTTGACCAAGCTCGACTACGACTCGGAGCGACAATTCAAATCTCGCCCTCCGCACCATTTCTTCTTATCCCACAGTATTCATGATTTCTTCTTTGTTTTCTTCAAGGGGACTGGTTTTGCTGGAACTCGTATCATCGCTTCAATACCGCTTAGTACTTCCGTGATGTCCCTTTGTAGAGTCTGAATTGCGATTCGGATGCTCTGTGTGGAGGATTCAATATTGGTCAAGTGTGATTTCGTGTTGTTGAACTCCTTCAACTTTGTTGTAATCTCAGACATCTTCTCTGAAACAGCAACGCAAGTAGGTGAGTCAATTATTGATTCTCCAGATGCTTGAAGAAGAATTTCTGCACGCGCGAATCTATATGCTACTTCAACAGCCAATCCATCGGGTTCATAGGTGCACAACACTTTGTTGTTACCAATGTGAGAAAGGCATCCATCAGCTCCTTTCAGTCCATTCTGTACTTTAACAACACCAAGTGCATAGTGTGCCTTCCTTGTTCCCAATGCATCATCAAGTTGTTTTAGGAGACCCTCTTTTCCTCCAACACGGGTTGCTCCCGCTTTTGCCTCAATTACAATACTCAATGGTTTGGGGAGGTGTTTTTCGTGAACCTGAATTAATAAATCACCAACTTTTCTACCTGCAATTTTCCTTGTGCTAATCTTCTTGATTTGATCTCCCATTTTGGAGCAGATAGGTTCTAGAAACTCAAGTAATTCATCTTCGAATTTTGCACCCTTCCTCGTTCCGACTTCATCGGCTTCTTCACGACCTGCTTCACGTGAAATTAGCTCACGAACACTATTGAATTCTTTTTCTAGGTCTCGTCGGAGATCATACATAGGACTATTCTCATAATACGGATCAAGTATTGATCTAAGTGGTCCATCTGCTTCAGAAAACTTGCGATCAAGTTCACCTTTCTCTCCCAGATATTCGTCAAGCTTCTTCTGAGCTGCATCAAAAGACTTTGTGACCTCTGTTTCAAAAGACTGAAACCGTTTGTCAATCCAATCTATCTTTTTCACGGTGCCAAAATCACGAAGAGCAAGTAGCCCAAAGTGGGTTGCAGTCAAGATGGCATTCAATCTCTCAGAATCTTTCAAAGTTTCAAGAAACGCGACAGCATCCTTGTCAGTTATCACAAGTTCCTTCACAATAAATGATCCAGAGCTAGGTGCGTAGACAACATCTGATTTTACGGTCATACTTACAAATCTCCCACTCCTCCAAAGAAGTTCTTAGATAAGAGCGCATCGCTCAACGAAAAAGAGTTGCAAGGGTTGCTATCTGATACATTGTGTCCAAAAAGATTGGAAATACAATTCAAATCTCGCCCTCCGCACCATCTTCTCTTCGTTGAAATACACTCATCTAGAAGATATTGTTTGCAAGATTTGATCTTTTTCCAATTTTATGCTACCAGGTTTTGTTTCTTCCATCTACTCCAACAATACCCTCTGGGAGGGATGATATTCCTAATAGATGAATACGTTTTCCGTTTGTATAAAACCTACCATCAAAATAAACATCTGAACTGCGGAAATTTTCGAATGTTTCATAGACTGAATATTCGTTGCTAGCAATTACATAATACGACCTTTCAACAAGATGCCATCCAGACCAGTGCTCTCTTTGTTCTACAACTAAGAATTCGAATAGATATGTCCGTGAGAGATTATCATAAGGTTTAGAAATTGGAGTCGATACATCTTGAGAGATATTCTTCATAATTCGAAGATCTGGAAAAGCAGGCTTTATTCTATGTGCTAGAATACCAGATTCTATCTGGAGAAAAAAACTACTTATTTTGGATCGTTCACTCTCCCTCATTCTATAAAATAATAATCCAATTACAATCTT
>JAUWOU010000098.1 GCA_030612005.1 Candidatus Thorarchaeota archaeon
ACAAACAGTTCAGCGGTTGGAGCCCCAATAGGAAGCGGATTGTATGCGGTCGCAGATACAATCGCGCCTTTGATATCTTCATTAACTCACAACGCAACCGCAACTGTTGTTGACCCCACATATGTAGAGGTCATAGCTGTAGTATCTGAGCCTGTGAATTCATCTGGCCTATGGGCAGTGGATATTGAATGGACACTAGATAACTGGCTAAATACCAATTATATCACAATGGTGTCGAATGGTACACATTTTGTTGGAATGTTACAACCTTCACCGCATCCGTTCCAAATTCAGTTCCGGGTTGTCGCATATGATAATGCCATGAATACTGCAACAACTTCAATCGTAAGCTATAATGTTGTTGCACCAACGACCACAACTACAACCACTACAACTACGACCACAACTACGACCACAACAGGAACAACAGATATTGTTGGTTGGATACAAGATAACCTGTATCTTGTTATTGGTGCTGGTGTGATTGTGTTACTAGTTCTGATAGTATGCATCAGGCGCAAGTAGATATCAATAGATGAGGCTCAGGGCAATTGTGTCTTGAGCTTCTGCTCTCTTTTTTTCTAGGACTAGTAAATCGAATTGAATTCTTTATGACTTTAGAAACGCCCAAGTTCCTTCTTGCTTTTTTGAGATTCACGTATGGTGTCAGCGTATGCATTTGCTTTTGGAACTCTTACATCATTTGGATCTGCTCTAGTTGCTCGATTAAACGAATATGCCGCTTTGATTTTGTACAGATTTGCTCGTGCATAATCATTCTCTCCTTCAATCTGTGTCCCTAGTAAATTGCAGGCCCTAGCTAGAGACCACCATGTATCGAATGAAGATGAATCTAAATTAGTGGATTTATCGAAGGCCTCTATTGCATCCTCAATACGACCCTCCATCATTGCTTCTTTTCCCTGCTGGAACATCTCTTTCGAATCCATGTTTTCTACCAAATCTACTTTAGATATTCTCTCTCATAAGCTTGAGGATTCTAACTAATCTCGTGCTGAATAGCATAGAGATTAATACAATTCAGATAAATGACAATTCAGTCGTTTAGGAGCTTGAGAGATGCAGATAACAACAGATATTCCACCATCTACGTTTATCATAGACCCTCTGGTAATGGATGTATTCCTCTTCATTGTGCTAATAGGACTCTTCACATATATTCTCCAAAGACAGAGTCGATCACAAAAAAATCTGAATACAAGCTCGATGAAACCAAGTTTGACTGTGTTGATTGTTTCCCTTTTGCTCATTACATTGTTTGGTCCATCAAATCTAAACATCTATCTTGAGCTTGGGCGAATCTACCTTATTGGAATGTCATGGGAACTTGGAAGCTTTATGCTCAGCTTCACCTTCTTTCTTGTGGGTCTCCCATTCATGTTCTTTAGATTAGTTTTCGTCTATCAAGTCTACAAGTATTACCTTGGAACAACATCAAGAAAACGTGTAGTGATTACAGGGATTTTGGGTGAATTACAATTCCCCATCATCAGTCTGCTAATGATCCCTATCTGTTTATCAAATCCCAATCTTGCAGTTATAATATCAATCCCAATTCCAATCCTCTTGATTGCTGGTTTCTTGATGCTCCGCTATATTCCAAAACCAAAGGGCATCTCTGAATGGACAGAATTGGATGAAGACAAGGATTGGTGGGATAAAGAGAAAGAGGACGTTGTTCAATAACACCATTCACTCAGGGATGGGCAGGACCTTTTAGTGCCGAAATACGCTAGAAGTTGCGTCAACCACGCCTTTTAATTCACGTTCTCCTATTCTATGGCGAAGTATGCCAATCCAGTACAATACAAGAACTATTGCTATTATGACCATTATTCTCATTGGCGTTGCTGCTACAGCTGTAATGGCGCTTCAATTTGTTAATACTCCCCCACAGGGACCTCCTGATGGTGTAGTTCTTCCTCCAACACTAAATGTAACACTTCTGACAAATGCTGGGATAATGATAGAAACAAACGAAACTCGAATCTACATTGACCCGTATTCGTTGAATAGTACTTTTGCTGCTTATCCTGCTGACATTATACTGGTCACTCATCCTCATGGAGACCATTACGATCCAACCTCACTCGATATCATTGAAACTGAATCTACAGAATTCATCTTTCCCTCCAATATGTCTGCAGAATGTTCTACCTATGATGCTACGGGTGTCGTACCTGAAGACACGGTGATGATTGGTGATATCAATATAACCGCCTTCTACATGTACACACTTGCTGTTGAGGGATATCCGGCTAGCCATCCTATTGAAGCCAATTGGACAAGTTACATAATTACTATCGGTAACTTCACAATATTTCACTCCGGGGATTCTAAGAATATCTTAGAGTATTACGATTTGGCAGGTACAATTGATCTAGCATTCCTACCCCTTGGACCTGGTTGCCAAACTATGACAGATTATGAGGTAGTTCAAGCTCTAGAAAGAATCCAGCCCGCTTACTTTATTCCAATCCATTATGGCTATCTTGTTCACGATTCCTGGATTGCATCCTACGGTGTTGATGTAGAAGAGAATACTGATTGCACACCAATAATTCTTGATTACTGGACAAAGCATACCTTCGAACTATAATAAACGCCTGCAATGCGAGCTGGTAATTTTACTATACCAGCTTGCCAATCTTTCTATTAATCAAAGAGTCAGATAATTTGATGTCCATAACAAATGATATTGAATTTGAAAAAAAGGAATGGCCGCGCTATATACACGACTTATGAGCATTAGAGGCAGTTCTGTGTTCGATGAACACGAAACTAATTACCTCTGGAATGAAGATCTGTACAGCACAGTCCGAACATCTGATTTGAAAAGCTTGAACTTCTCTAGATCCGGTTCAGCTCGCTTCTTTTTGAATATTTTTGCAAATGTCAATAGTTTTGCACCAAGAGGATTGGAATCGCAAAATGATATCTATTCGCGTATCCTAGCAAGTAACAAATTGTACAGTTCTATTCACTAAATCTGCAATAAAATGAAGTACTTGGTTTGAAAAAGTGCAAGTGTATGTTAACAAAATGAACTTGCGACTGTTCAGTGTGTAATCAACAGATACGGAGGACTAATTTGGGCGGATAGTAAAGTAGATGAAGGACACAGCCTTCTATTTCACGATACCTGATTGAAGGAGAATTAAAAATGAGCAACAACAAAAAGATACTCCTAGTCGAGGATAGCACAGATGATGTTCTCCTCACTCTAAGAGCACTTCAACGAGCTAATATTCTCAATGAAGTAATTGTTGCTAGAGATGGCCATGAGGCATTTGAATACTTGACTGGCGAAGGTCAATATGCAGGGAGAGATACTTCTGATTGTCCCGTTGTAGTGCTTCTTGATCTAAAGATGCCGAGGATGGGAGGTCTAGAATTCCTTCAGAGAATCCGATCTATGAGATCCCTCAAACTTCTTCCTGTCGTGATTCTTACCTCATCAAAGGAAGAACAGGATATCTTTGGAAGCTACAATCTTGGAGCAAATTCGTATATTCAGAAACCTGTTGATTTTGACCAATTTGTACAAGCAATACGAACACTGGGGCTCTATTGGCTAGTACTCAATGTAAGTCCACCAGGAGGCAAAGTTGAGTGACCAAGAAAGTTAGGATATTGCTTATCGAGGATTCCGAAGACGATGCGGTCCTTCTAGAGCGTCAACTTAGGAAAAGCAATCTGGATCTGGAGATGAAACGAGTCTGCACAAGTGATGAGATGCAGCAAGCTCTAGATGAGAGCACTTGGGATGGCATTATTTGTGACTACATGCTGCCAGATTTTAGTGTAAAAGATGCAATGGATGTAATTCGGAGTAAAGGTGTTGACCTCCCCTTCATTATTGTATCAGGAACTATCTCCGATGAAACCGCTGTTGAGATGATGAAAGCAGGAGCTCATGATTATCTTACGAAAAACAACTTGAGCCGTTTGGTTCCTGCACTTGAACGAGAGATTGCTGAAGCAGAACATAGACATCAGCGACGTGTGGCTGAGGAAGCCCTTCGTGAGAGCGAGCGAAAACATAGGATGCTTATCGAGTCAATAAGTGATACAGTAATTGTGCTGACTGCTGAAGGTAAAGTTTCGGAGTTTTACTCTCAGACTCCCATAGTTCAAGATCTCAGTATTGAGGAACATATTGGAAAATCCCTCCCTGAAATATTCGTTCCAGCTATTGTAAAGAAAATTGCAGAACTTGTCCAAGCTACTCTGGCCAATAATCTAACCACGACATTTGAATATCCTATGAACGGTAGATGGTTCTCAGCGAAGCTTAACTCACATGAAGATGGACAGAGGGCAGTTATGGTTCTTAGAGATGTATCTGACCTCAAACAGGCTGAGGAAGAGGCACGTCAATCTCATGATGTTGCTATGTTATACCAAGATATTACCGGACATGACATCAGGAACTTATTGCAAGCAATCATGATTGCTTCTGATCTTCTTTACTCTGATGAGACTGATCAATCCAAGATGACACTATTACATCATGTTACAGAATCTGTGAAAGAAGCAAGTGATCTTATCACATCTGTTCAATCAACGGCCGCACTGTTATCCACTCCACTTGAGAAAACATCTCTGGACTTCACTCTGAAATCATGCGTGGAAATCTTCCATGAAGAGAATGAAGATGTTGAAGTCGATAGTAGCCAAAGCGTATCAGATGCAATAGTCAATGCAGACCGATTTCTGTGTCTTATGTTAATGAACGTTTTCTCAAATGCTGTTAAGCATAATGATAATAAAGAGCAAAAAATCTGGACTCGCCTTGCTGAATCCGGAGAAGGTTATGAAATTACCATATCCGATAATGGACCTGGTATCAAAGATTCTCAGAAGAAGAACCTCCTTAGTCCAGAGAGGCGTTCGGGTGGCGTAGGTATCTTACAATGTGTCCAGATTGCCAATAAATATGGTGGGGCATTTGAAATCCATGATAGGGTACATGGCTCTCCTGAGAAGGGTGCTAAGTTTAGACTCTGGCTTCCTAAGGTTCATGTTTAGTAACTAGTCGCAGATTTGGTCTAGGGAGAGGATCTCTCTTATGTTGGGTTCGTGCCTTCATTTCTATGACCTTCATTACTTTAGATTCATCAATTCCCCATTCTACAATTTCTTTTTCACTCATACCTTTCTCCAGAAGGAGAAAGAGAATACTATCTAGATAATCATAGGAGATTCCTATCTCTTTTTCATCAGTCTGTCCCTCCCAGAGTCCTGCAGAGGGAGCTTTCTTGATGATGGGTTCAGGAATTCCAATATGGCGCGATAAGTCGCGAACATTGACTTTGTAGAGCTCGCCAATTGGAAGTACATCTGATCCCCCATCACCATATTTAGTGAAATAACCAATCATCAATTCTGTCTTATTCCCAGTACCCAAAACTAGTCGATTCTCCTGATTTGCTCTTGCATACCAGGTGACCATTCTCAATCTAGCTGCAAGATTGCCTCGTGCTACTTTGCCAAGGTTAAGAGAATCATATGCTGCTACAGCCTTTTTCAGTTCAAATATTTCATAAGGCATGTCAATAGTTTCTGCAACCAGTTTTGCGTCAGCAATGTTCTTGGCGTCCTTTTTTGCATCCACTGGCATCATGATACCTAGAACATTTTCAGATCCTATCGCTTCACAGGCGAGAGCAGCAACAAGACTAGAATCAATCCCCCCACTTAGACCAAGAACCACTTTGTTAACACCTGCTATTTTCGCGTAGTCCTTGATGAAGTTGACAATCTGAATCCGTACTCGTTCAGAGTCATCGAATCGAAGACCCTCTGGTAGCTTCATTTGATTACCGTTCCCCGAAACCTATTCATTCCTGGACATTGAGTCTGGGATGATGTTCGGTTCCTGTTTCATCGAGACTGCTCTCTGCAGATTTAAAGAATCCGCTAAGAGTCTTACTTCCTCTCCACAGGCGTTTTGTGTCTCCGGCAAACTGACGGCGACCAGGTTCAGTGCTGCATTGAGATCCCTGTCGATCTCAAGCCCACACTTTTCGCAATGATACTCTCTCTCTGAAAGGGAGAGTTCCTTCTTCCTGTGCTCACACTGGGAACACATCTTTGATGAAGGAAAGGTCCTAGATACAATGACAAGTTCAGAACCGTACCACTGGCATTTGTATTCCAGTTGTCTTCTGAACTCATAAAAACCCACGTCAGCTATCACTCGCGCTAACCTTCGATTCTTCATCATCCCTGACCCTAGCAGGTTCTCGATCACTACCTTACTGTGGCTCTTGGCAAGGTAGGTTGTCACCTTGTGTAGTGTGTCCTGTCGGATGTTGAAGACTCTAAGGTGCATCTTGGCAAGTTGCAATCTTGCCTTCTCGCGGTTCTTGCTCCCCTTCTTCTTCCTAGAAAAATTCTTTGATAAATTCCTTAACTTCTTGATACGTCGTCCCAGAGCTCGTGGGTTTGCAAAGATGGTGCCATCAGAGAGCGTGGCCAGAGTTTTGATTCCTAGGTCCACTCCCACTGGTACCCCTCTTACAGGCTGAGGGTCCGGAATCTCATCCTTCACAGTGACTGAAACGAACCATCTGTTGACTCGTCGTCGCACAGTGACTGAGAGGATTTTTCCACTATGATACTTCTCTCTTTTCTCCTTGATACGAATCTTTCCGATCCGTGGGAGCTGGATTGCTCTTTCATGGAACCTGATCGTCCCGGTGAGTCTGAAGCTGTCCCTGATTCCTCTCCTCTTGAAACGGGGGAAACCAATCTTCTTCCCAATCTTGAGTCCTCGGTAAAAGTTCTTGAACGCTCGATGAAGGTCTCTGAGAGATTCCTGAGGTGCACACTTGGATGTTTCGTACATCCATGAGAACTCTGTTTTCTTCAGGGAGTTGATGAGCTTGTGCTGTTTCATGGCATCAGTGAACCTGTCGTCACCCTGATTGTTCTTGTACTGTGCAATACGTTGTTCGAGACCCCAGTTGTAGGCAAAACGAGCTACTCCTGCATGTTGAGCTAGGTGCGACCTCTGGATGTTGTTCGGGTCCAGTTCATACCTGTAGGCCTTATTGGTCAACATTCAGTTTCGGTATATGGTCTTGTGGGGAGCTTTTAAGCTCATACAAGAGAGAGTGGTTTTCATTCAACTATGGGTTTCATTGCTGTCTAGGTTCGTCCAGAGTTTGCACAGCTGCTGCTGACCCTTATACCAATTCTAATTGTTTTCGGATAAGTTGATACTAAGATTAAGTATCATGCTAAGAGGCTTGGCCCCATTCATTACCCGTTGCTATCAAGATTAAACCAATGACAATCAGTCCTGGAGCAATGATACCCGGTATTGTTATGGAATTGTTGAAGAAAAATTCACCCATCGGATATCGAAGCGAATGGATAACTCGACCTGCAAATAGGATAAAGAATCCTAAACCCAAGAGGAAGTTTGATCTTCGTAATTTTCCACCAGATTGCCACGCCAAATACCAGAATAGTAGAGGTATAAATAATGCATAAATGGCTCCCGCGCCGCCAGAGAGAAGTATCCTAGTTGTAGCGTCAAGAGAAACAAAGCCAAGAATAAAGGCGATTACCACAGGTGGAACTGCAAATGCAATCTCCGCCCATCGTTTTCCAAATATCATGAATCCAGCTGTTGCAGAGAGTGTTGCAAGAGCAAACCATTGGATGAATGACCCTGCCATCAACCAGAATTCGGAAACTCCAAGATATGGAAGGAGACCCACGGTTAGACTTCGAGGATCAGCATAGAAATCACCAATAAAGTAGAAAACACGACCAAAAGCCAATAAGAGGAAAAATATTGCCATTGCGAACTGGAACGGATTCCTTGTTTTTCTCCATCTAAAGAACAGCAAGAAAATAAAGATGTAGAAATAATATCCTACAACGAGAAACCAGAGTCCTGCGTGCACTTCCCTAATAATCATATCAACAGTTTGAATCATGATAGTATCTCCATCCTAATCCTTCTGAATAAAATTACAATGCGCGCCTGCAAATAAAGATATTCCGCGGCACTTCTTAGGGGCTATACGCCCAAACAATCTCTATATTTGCTCCTGATGAAGATAGTAATGGTATCAGATGACGTCACGACTTAAATGGAAACTAGTCAATGATGATTCGAGCATTGACGAGTTCATTGACATACGACGAATCGTTGGAAACCAGGTAATTAGAGCATATCTTCTCGATGAAATCATGGATACTCATAGAGTAGAAAAGATTCCTGGCAAACTACGCGGACCAAAGAACGAATTCAAAGACTTTGCAAAATTCCTTATCGTTAAAATGAAGAATGGAGATTCAGAAATAAAAATTCTTGTAGAAGCAGGAGTTTACGAGAATTTGAGAATAGTTGGAACAGACTCTGAACAACTTACGAAAAAGACTAGTGATGAAGTTATTAAAATCTTCACTAATGCACTTGAAAACCCAGACCTCAACGATACCAAATTAATCCTAAGCAATGATTCAGAAGTCAGATGAAATTTGTAGTGAGGATACAAGAATGTTTGAAAGATTTGTCAAATGTCCAGTCTGCACAAAAAGAACCGTGCTAAGGGTCCCTCCAGATGTCATTAAGAAAGCAGAACGTTTTCCGTTTACTATCAAGGTTAAGCATGACGACCATTATTTTTACATCAATTTGGATAGTCAGGCATGGATTACTGATATTCTACATCCTGAACTTGTTGAGTAATTTATCCGATGTACATATCAGAAGGACTCTCTCCATCCTCAGCACGCTCTGATTTCTGTGTAATTTCTTTCCTTGCCCACTCTATGAATTCAATGACCTTGGAAATTTGAGGAGTCATAATCTCAAGATCTACATTGATTCCAACTAGATCCGCCATTTTTTCAAGGATGGCTTTAGCTGCCCGATAGTCGCTTTTAATCACGCCAAGAGTTTCACCAAGAATGCAAGCACTCTCCATATTATACATGGAAGAAGCCCAAGCAGGAATCACACCATTAGCGCCAACAATTACTCCGTCCTCTGTAACTACAGAATGTGCAGAATTTGCGACCCTTGCTAACAATTCCTCAGAACTCGCAGATACGTAAACTCGTGGTTCTCCAGGATAATACTTGAAATATTGTTCATAGTCTTGTTCGTATGCAGCAAGAGAATACATAACGGTAACTCCCAACTTTTCAAATTCCTTTGCTACAAAATCAGCGTATTCATACACACCTGTACTACTTGAAGGTTGAAAATCAGCAGTAAGAAAAAGAAGATCATGAGGTTCATCAGGTGCAGCTCGATATAGGTGAACTGTAGTCTTCGGAATAGTTGAGATACCCTGTTTCACAAGTACTCGAGGTGGAAAATCTTTACTGAAAAAGTCCATCATATGTTCTGCACGTAGTAGCTGAGATAAGGTTTCAATTGCAATCTTTCCAACATTAGCAATACCAGGAAGAGCTACTATCGCAACAGGAGATTTGAGAGACTCAATACCCACTTCCATAAACCTACGTGCATACATGATTAACCATTACATGAATAACCATTTGGCACTATCGGTCAAAGACGATAGAATCGTTTTGTATTAGCTGTGGTTGTTTCAGCGATTAAATCGATAGGTTGATCCAGTACTTGACTGAGAGATTCACAACCATATCGAATATTAGCGGGTTCATTACGACCATGAATCGGAGAGAGATAGGGACCATCAGTTTCCAGTAATATTTGATCAAGTGGAAGTATTTCCGCCGATCTTACCCTGTTCTGGTACTTTGAGAAATTTGCTGGTAGTGTGATATACCAACCATTTTCTGCAACACGTTTAGCTATCTCAGGAGACCCATCAAAACAGTGCATGAGAACATCACCTGAGAATTGGGCTTCAAGCATCTCAGTAGCACGTTTTTCTGCTTTCCGAGAGTGTATTACTATAGGTAAGTCTAATTCTGTAGCAAGTTGAATGAACATTGAAAAGATTGGTTCTTGAGCAGCTCTTGCATGCTGCTCTTTCACCCAATGATAATCGAGACCTACTTCACCGACAGCAACAATATCAGCGGAATATTTTCGTGTTAGACTAATTATCTGTTCAGCTTCTTCCTTGGTTACTTGTGACGCAGAACAACCTGCTGAGTGATAGATGAAGTTCTTGTGTTTTTTTACTATGCCAAGCGTTCTTCTGAATGATGCAGGGTTTATTGATGATGTGACCATTCCCACAAGACCAGCATCTCGAGATCTCTGAATAACTCTCTCTCTATCATTCTTGAAGTGCTTCATGTCAATGTGGGTATGCGCGTCAAACATCTGCATGGTGGTATGCTCCACGTAAGATTTTCAATTATGTGACTTATTAAAATAGGGTCTACAGAAAACTACAATTTAACCCCACAAAAACTGCAAAATGCTTCTATCGTAAAGTCAGAAGTCCAATATGCACCTTTGTTTTTAAGAAAGTTTTTCTACAGCTCGATCTTCTCTTGAAATTGTCGGATCCGTACTCTCAACTCAGGATAATCTTTTCCAAAAGCACTCATCTGAAGGAACTGGTCATACATATCCTGCATCTCTTTCGCCCACTCCCCAAGTTCCTTTGCCTTGCTACTATCACCATTTCGCAGCACAGACAGTTCGCATCTTGTGATGAGAGCATCCACATGCCAGAGTACTACACCTCTATCAGAATGGTCACACCCTTCCAATAGCTCTAGTGCTCTTGTGATGTCCTTGATAGCCAGATCTGAATCAGACCTGCATTGCGCTAACTTCACATATCTGTACCCAAGTTGGAAGTTCTTTGTCGGGTCCGTTTCTAACTCTTTGATTTGTTCTAGGTACTCTGCTTCCTCATCGAGTTCATCCTCTTCACTCTCTTCTTCTGGTGATGTGGAATGAATACTATCGTAGTCCTGTTCTTCATCCAACCCCTCTTCATACTCAGGTTCAATAAACTCTTATTCAGGTTCCATCACTTATGCGGCTTCTATATCTTTGTATTTTTCTTCTCGATGTATATCTTCTACGGCTTTCTGAAGTGCCTGAACTAGTCGAGAGTGTTCATCACTCCTGGAGAAGGATTTGTGTATTACCTCACGCACATCCAATGTCACAGGATATCTAGTCCCTGAGTCAGAATCGAAGAGTTCCACACACTCCGTTAAGAGACCAAGCGCGCGACTGGTAAATTCTACTGTTTCGAAACTAACCAATGTAGAAGTTCTAGGAAGATCTTCCAGCTCTATCCTGAACCCCTGACCCCATTCCTTGATGACCATGGTGACCTTTGAACCACGAGTTGATACCAGAAGTTCTTCACACGTCTTTGGATACTGATACTGGTCAGGATAGAACCGGCTCCGATGAACCAAAGGTTCGAGCAGACTGAGGGAGACCAATTCCTTCTTCTCTTCAGTTTCTACTTCAACATCGATATATGAGATATCTGTGCGATGGTCCCATATCACCAATGACCCGTTTTTCATCCGGAGAGGGGTTCCCCTCCTAATGGGATGGCGAAGGATCTTAATCAGTTCGGCAGTGTCCTTGAACTGCTGTGTATCCAGAAGGGTCTCTTTTGATTTATCCTTGAACTCTAGCTCATACACTCCCAATTTCGTATTGATATCTACTTAACAGGTGACATGGGTCACAGTCTGTTCTAGAGATGCCATTTCTTTCAGGAAATCATTCACATGTTTTTCAGTATCAATTGGCAGTATTGGAAGTACAAGGACCTCACCATACAATGATG
>JAUWOU010000239.1 GCA_030612005.1 Candidatus Thorarchaeota archaeon
GGAGGACATGTGAAGACTGACAGACTTGTTTATTTCTTCATGAAACTTGCAACCACATACTCCAATTAGTAAAGAAATGTTTATCAAAAAGCAGCTCGGGAGTGAACGTTCAGAAGATCTACTTCTTTGCGTAGGTTGGAAGGTAGACATAAAGTAAAGGATGATACGAGAGAGAGAAATATATTGAAGTGAGAATATTTCTGATGTAAAGATATCAGAGTAGATAAATGAAAACGAGTCAGAAGAAGCAGAGCTAATGCAGGTGACCACGCTTGAATGGACATCCTTATTTATCACTAGAACGTCTAATCTTCTGAGAATTCAGGTTGAGATACATTTGGGCGAGCTTAAACGAACGACAATGCCATTTACAGCACTTGTTGGTCTCGATAAACTAAAACTAGCCCTCGTTCTGAATGGTATCAATCCGCAGATTGGTGGAGTTCTCATATCCGGTCCAAAAGGAACTGGCAAAACAACAGTCGTTAGAGCACTTGCTGATTTGCTTCCAGATGTGGAAATTGTTGAAGAATGTCGTTTTGGTTGTAATCCTCAAACCGTAGATTTCCTGTGCAATGAATGTAGTGCAAAGATCGTAAAAGGCGAGAAATTGAAAGCCAAGAAGCGGAAAATGCGTGTTGTTAATTTACCTCTTTCAACAACCGAGGACCGTTTGATTGGATCTGTGGATATTGAGCGAGTACTCAAGGATGGCATTCAAGCTCTGCGACCAGGCATTCTTGCTGAAGCCCATCAGAACGTACTATATGTTGATGAAGTGAACCTTCTACCTGATCATTTAGTTGACGATCTTTTAGATGCTGCTGCAACTAAGATTAATTCCATTGAACGTGAAGGAATTTCCATTTCTCATCCCTCCGACTTTGTACTAATTGGGACTATGAATCCTGAAGAGGGTGAGCTACGCCCCCAACTCCTTGATAGATTCGCATTGCATGTCGCTGCTGGTACACGCCACACTATTGAGGATCGAATGGAACTAGTAAGACGTAATCTCGGATTCGAAGATAATCCCGATGAATTTAGAGAACAGTGGGATGACAATCAGCAGGCTCTACGAGAACAAATCACTCATGCAAAAGACATTTTGAATGAAGTTACTCTTCCTGAAATCAATCTTCGGGCTATTGCGATTGCATGTGATGCATTGGAAGTCGATGGTGTCAGACCCGACATTGTCATCAGCAAAACTGCAATTACTCATGCAGCATTAGAAAATCGAAATGAAGTTAGCTTAGAGGATATGAAGCTAGCCTCTCAGCTCACTCTAAGTCATAGAACCAGACGCGGTGGGTTACTAGAACCTCCATCCTCTGATGATATTGATAGTGCTATAACACGTGCTTACGAAGTCACAAAGAAGAAAGATCGACGAAAATCCCCGACTGAGGTTCCTGCAGAGCCAGATGAATCTGGTGACAGGGAAACAAGGAAAAGTGGCGGTCGGTTTGGACGTCAGAAATCTTTTGCCAAGTTTGGCAGACAGGAAGGCAAAAAAAAAAAGCTCAAAGAGTAAGGAATCCTCACGGTGACCCCATTAAGGGAACCATATGTGCAGTTATGATGGTGATTGTCTTCCTCTATTTTGCTTGGATTTTCACTAGCCCGATAAACTGGGTATTTGGGTATTGGATACTACAATATCCTCCTCCTTTTTTGATAATCATAGATACTGTAGTGTTTATTCCGTTGATACGCAAACTCATCCGCAAATGGCTTGAAGTCATGACTCGGAGATCTGGAGGACCTGCTGCAGGGATTGACACAGTAGAACGTAGAGAAGGAGTTCCCGAGGAGGGTGATGAATGGGGGACAGCAACTCAATCATACGATTCTCAGAAAAAAAGGCTGGTAACCGGTCCAAAGTCTGAAATTAGAGATGCTCCTCTTGGATTGGATGATGGATTCTTTGTGAAGATGCCTGACATTGATACTGGTGAGGAACTATTCAACTTGGAGAAGCTTCGTCAAAGAGCAACGATACGTTCGAAAGTCACATCTGGAGGGTGGATTAAGAAGAGGGTGAGTTCAAGAGCAGCAGGGTCTCTGAAGGCCTCTGACACAATGAAACATGGACGTCCTGTTCGGTCAAGAATTCCAGTAGGAGAAGTTGGTAGTATATCTCTCCCCTCCACTGTTATGGCTGCTGTTGCGCGAACAGGCGGAACCACTCACTTGCCAATTAGAATTTCAAAGGATGATATCCGAGAGAATGTATTTACAGGAAAGACACCTCTTACGATTATTCTTGTTATCGATGTTAGTCTTTCAATGAAAGCAAGTATGACCGAAGTACGTCAATTATTGGAACGTATTGAGCTTGAAACTAGGGGTTCAAAAGATCGAACCGGAATTGTGGCATTCAAAGATTCAGGGGCTGTGGAGGTCCAAGCCCCCACAACAAACTGGAATAAGATTTACCGAGCTTTAGGCCGTTTGAAAATCTCCGGATTGACACCATTAGCTGAAGCCCTCAAAAAAGCAATGGAAACAATTCAGAGAGAACGAATGCGGAATAATGATATTGAACCCCTTGTGATTGTCATCTCCGATTTTTCACCTAATATTCCATTAGCCCAATCTGTGGGTCCTGGGCATCAACAGTATACACCTCTTCAGGACCTCATTCTAACATCCAGAATACTACGAAAGGCTCATGTTCGACTTGCTGCGGTGAATGTTGATCCTGAACAAACAAAATGGCCCAAGTTCTTAAAACGGCCTTATCACGAAGCACTCGAACTAGCAGCTATGCTACGAACTAAAAAAGAGGGTTTGGAAGATCCAATTGAAACAATTCTTTTAGTGGAGGAGTTTCGAAAAACATTCGGTGCATACGTTGTTGCACGAACAGCAGGTGGACGTGCATTCCTCTCAAGGGCGTTGATGAAAGAAAAATCAATTCTAGGGACGTTACTCAGAGCAGGTAGATCCAAGATACAACTCAGTGAAGAGGATCTACGTGTGGTAGAAGAATATCTACCACAGTAGCAAGAAATATTGCATTCTCGATTAGATTAAAAACAAAGACCCAGTCTTTCATATGCGCATATAGCTGAGAAATGCCTTCTGTCATAGTGAGCGAGGAGTGCCCAGTATTGGGTTTCAATGAATTTGCTTTTCATGCATTAGGCACAGGTTGTGTGCGCACCTTTGCAGGAGGACAATTTGTATGCTCCCGGGAAAAGTACCCCCAGAAATTCTTCAGAGCATTGTATTCTCTAAGCTTGGTCGGATGGACTCTGATGTTCTTCTAGGACCAAGTCTCGGAGAAGACGCTGCAGTGATTAAGATAGGAAACCAAGTTATAGTTGCAGCAACCGACCCTATCACAGGATCTGTAGAAGATGTAGGTTGGTTAGCAGTTCATGTCAACGCAAATGACATTGCTACTTTTGGGATTTCTCCCCGTTGGTTTCTTGCTTCCATCATGCTTCCAGTGGGTTTCACACCAGATGAACTTGGAAAGATAATGCATCAAATTGATGAAGCTGCGAAGATGTTAGATATCTCAGTCGCTGGGGGTCATTCAGAAATCACTGAAAAAATTACCCAGCCTATTGTTGTTGGTTTCATGATGGGAGTGGCTCCAACAGGAGAATATGTTACATCTAGTGGTGCGAAACCTGGAGATAAATTGGTAGTGACTAAATCTATTGGTATTGAAGGAACTTCGATTCTCGCCACTGAAGGGAGTTCATACCTGACAGAAAAATTGGGTCCCGACCTTGTTCGAGAAGCTCAAAAATTACGGGAATCAATTAGTGTTGTGAAGGATGGGGTGACTGCTTTTCAGACAGGATTTGT
>JAUWOU010000153.1 GCA_030612005.1 Candidatus Thorarchaeota archaeon
AATGACAACCCGCCATGGTTGACGATTTCCAGCACTTGGAGCACTAAATCCAATTTTTACAATATCCTCTATTACTCTCTCATCAATCAGTTCAGATGAGAACTTCCTGATAGAGCGCCTGCTCATAATTTGATTAAGACATTCTTTACTCATTTCATAAAACCTCCGGATTGACGATGTTTGGCGGCATATTTCCATCCAATGCCGCGATTAGATTCTCAGCACACATACGTGACATAATGGCTCTTGTATTCTTGCTTGCACTTCCTATATGCGGAGAAATGACTATGTTGTGCAAATCAAGTAACGGGCTGTCCTTTGATATTGGCTCCTCCTGGAATACGTCAAGTCCCGCACTGCCTATGTGGCCCTCTTTCAGAGCATTATATAGTGCTCTTTCATCAACGACTTTCCCTCTCGAAGTATTGACAAGAATTGAATCTTCCTTCATTAACTCAAATTCTGCTTTGCTGATGAGATGGTGGGTTTCAGAATTCAAGGGGATATGAAGAGTTACAATATCTGATTCTCGAAGAAGAGTGTGTAGATCTACATGTTTTACATCGAGTTCATTTTCAATACTCTCATTTCGAGTTCGAGAATAGTATAGTATTTTCATATTGAAACCTGACGCACGGCGTGCAACAGATTGTCCAATTCTCCCCATACCAACTATCCCGAGTGTAGCTCCAAAGATATCGGTACCGAGTAGCAACTCTGGCCCCCACGCAACATCCCATTTTTTATCTCGGATGTATCTATCAGCTTCTGCAATTCTTCTGGAAGCTGCCATCAATAAAGCCCAAGTCAGATCTGCTGTTGTTTCAGTAAGAACTCCAGGTGTGTTTGTTACAGCAATCTTTCTTTTAGTTGCAAGTGGAACATCTATGTTATCATAACCAACTGCATACTGTGCAATCACTCTCAGTTTTGGTAGTTTATTGATAACATCAGGTCCAATTGGATCAGATAGTAGAGTTACAAGACCGTCACAGTCTTCTGCATTCTGAACAATTTCCTGAATAGATGGTGGTTCTTCGGAATCCCATACTGTAGTATCAAACTTTTCAGTAATCCTTCTTAGACCTTCATCGGGTATCTTCCTAGTTACAAAGACTCGTTGTTTCACCAGCAACACCTATTCGACTATGAATATATCAACTGTATATGTCCTCTTGAATTCTACTACAGGACCTTGAAAACTTGACTGACTTGATCCAATTATTTCCCAAATCAAGTCATCAATCATATACATTCACTTGATGATTTTGTTCATAATATCATATTATCTTCGCATTAACGAGTATTTACTCAAAATTGTGGGTTTCTGCTGTGACCTTATCTCTTATATCAGGACAAATGTATTTGATAACAGGGACGGAAAGACCTAAACATCGGCAGGGATGGTAAAAGTAAGATGTCTATTGAATTACCACGCAGTGCAATTATTGTATTAGATAGATTAACCTCCGAAGGACCAATGACACCGAAGGCCATTTCCAGCAGAGTAGATCTTGCACCACGGACGGTCAGTTTTGCATTGAGAAAACTCATGGGTCAGAGTCTGTGCAAAAAGATACCGAATCTCAATGATATGCGACAACCCCTATATGCCGCTGATATGGAGCGTGCAAAGGCGTTAAGAACGAGGTTTGAGCACGTCTTCAGACAAGTTCTTGTTTGACCTCTCAAGTTCTTCACATTCAGTTTCTAGATTTCATAGGTTTTCCAATAACACAGTCATTATTCAGTATACTCACAAACTGACGCTATGTTAATATCATTGAACCTACGATTAGAATATAGATGGTTAACTATGGCTCACGAAGGACTTGTGATTTTCTTGATTTTATTAGGAGTTCTTCTCCTATTGGGTTTCTATCTTGGTCCAGACAAAGAAGTTCGCTTAGTCAAGCGAAATGAAGGGAAAATAATGTTACTACCCTCTGCAATACTTTTGTTCGTTCTTTCAATAATTATTTTCAGTGGTGTCTTAGGTTAAATTTAGGGATATGTCATATTTACTAATCTACAGAATGTTGCGGACGATACAATATCTGCTGTTGTTCCGGGATTCAATAGATTACCTTCTTCACGAAGAATTTTATCCAAACTACCTATCAGATTCTCAGGACCCTCTTCCTCAGACCAGTTTTTCATTGTGGTTTGTGCAAGTAGTTGAATCTCCTTTGCGCGTTCTCTTCCTGCTTTCTTCACTATCAGACCATCTGGTCTCTGGGCCAATAGCCAGACAAAGGAACGGACAATACCTTCTTCGAGATCCTCCAATTGAGTTGATACTTTGCTCAGATAAGGGAGTACCTCTCCAAGAATTCTCTGGAACCCATTGGACCATTCATTACTAATCTCATCAACTTGAGATGACATTTTGAATAGATCAGCTAAACTGACATTATCTTCAACAAGATTCTCTATTGCTTTTGGATTATCAAAATCATAACGGCGATGAAGGTCTGACCATTCTGAATCTTCTTTTATCATTCTACCTCCTGGTCGAGTAAGTTTGAAGGCTCTATAGAGATTAGTTGCATCTGCTACCGAGGTATGATCTATGATAGTTTGGCTATATTGGCGAATTCGTTTAACTGAGAATCGGGGCACTTCAGCAAGACTTGCGGCTATTGCAACAGTTAGCGGCACATAAAGCAGAATCGATCCAAGAATTGTATTTGTTTGATTTAATCCAGTAAGTGAATCCTTGACACAGATGTGCATTAATTCACCCAGGCCTACTTCGGATGGTTCAATGTTTCCCTTAGCTAATGCAACCCCCTTTGTTGCACTCTCATACAATCCTCTTGAGAGTAGTGATGCACTAACAAGAAAATTTCTATAGTCCATATCTGAAAAACATGCAGTTCTGTTTACGTTTCCTGGCTTTGGAGAGCTTGCTTCTAGTAGTAGAGATAATTGCCCTAGTCCAACGATTTTCCAGACAATGTCGCACATTGTTTTTCAGGTATGATTGTGACGTTTAAGGAGTATGGTCAATTCACTGAAAAAGTGTAAATAGCTGAATATCTAACAAAGCATTGAACACATTATGAGTCTGCCAGCACGAATCTCATTTTCCCAGATAGGTATCATAGTATCGATAATCTCTTTTCTCTTCGTTCGAGGAGCCTTTGTGCTCATCACGATTGGTGGACCTTTTTGGACACAAGTCGGAGGATTCCTTGGTATTGCATTCCCCTTAGCTCCCGTAATAGTTCTTGGATTTACTGCTTGTGTGATATCCTATGCATTTTCATATCTGGGCCTGTGGATGATGGATAACAATTACTACATACTTGGAGTTCTAACGATTTTCTTGTCTGTGATAGTGATTCCTGGTGGATTGGCAGCATATTCTTGGTTCTATTTCCCTCCGGTCTAGAAATCAGTGATCATGGGAAGAATCTCAGCAGCCCTACCTTGCAGTACAATATCGGCTACATCATCCTTGTTTGTCCCTTCAAGATTTATTAGAATAACCTTTGCCCCTGCATTCTTTGTGAGCTGAGGTAGAAATGCTGCAGGGTATATTGTCAAGCTAGTTCCAATCACTATCATCAAATCTGTATTGCGACACAACTCTATTGCCTTCGCCATTGGCTCTTTCGGTAGAGGTTCTCCGAAAAGAATTGCCTCTGATTTCAAGATACCTCCACACTTCTCACATTTTGGAGGAATCTCTCCTAGTGCAACACTCTCATGGATGTTCTTCTCTAAATATTCGGTTTTACATTCAATACAATGTGCACACAGATAGTTGCCATGCAATTCGATGACTTTTTTGTTACCTGCTGATTGGTGTAGATTATCGATATTTTGAGTGATAACCCCGGTTAATTTTCCCTGAGCTTCTAGTTTCACTAAGGCTAGATGCGCGGCGTTGGGTTCAGCTTTTATTATTGTTTCTGCTAACTCCCGTCCCATTGTCCAGAATTTAGTAGGATCCCTCATGAAACTTTCAAGAGTTGCATGTTCCAAAGGGTCGTATCTCTTCCAGAGCCCTCCCTCCGATCTGAAATCTGGAATTCCCGAGTCTACACTGATACCCGCCCCTGTGAAGGCTGAGATCTTATCTGCATTGATTACTAGTTCCTTTGCCTTCTTCATTTCAGCTTCGAGAATCATGTTGATTTCCACTGGATTACAACCCCTAGAAGATGTTTTCTATTTTTGGCTAGTGCACATAAGTTGTTTTCCTCTGTCGAAAGGTTTTTTATTGTTAAATTTAGATTTCGCTTGAGTCACCAAGGGGAACTGTTGTCGAGGATTCAGTCCCCGCACGACATTCGTGTCGGTTTCCTTTCTGTACAACACTGCTAGTCAATGCACACAAAGGTAGGCAGAGTGAAGACGCAATGCATGAAGAGCACAACAAGACGCAGAACGAAGACAATGATGTATCTGATGAAGTTCTTTTAGACAATGAAGAAGACGTAGAGCTAATAACTCAGGACCCGCTAGCCACAAAGCTTGATGAAGAGTGTGAGAAATCAAAGGATATCTTTGATCAACTCCAGAGATTACAAGCTGAATTTGAGAACTATCGAAAACGGATGGATAACCGCATCTTTGAGGCAAGGAAGTTTGCGGGTGAAGAAATTCTACTGAAATTCCTTGATATCTATGATAATCTTCTTCGTGCGCAGGACATGGATTTTGAAACGGACCCAGTTTCAGCTAAGAAAGGTATTGAAGCAATTATGCAACAATTCAATAAGACCCTCCTTGCTGAGGAAGTTCGTCCTATCGAATCAATTGGAAAAATATTCGATCCATATTACCAGCATGCAGTAAATCGGGTTAGTGACCTTGACAAACCTGAAGGTATCATTCTTGAGGAATATCAACGAGGGTACATGCTCAAGGACAAAGTCCTCCGACCCGCAGTGGTAAGTGTAAATCATCACGAAACTCATTCTGCTCAAGAAAATGATGACAATGAAAGTGAAATCAAAGAAGATGAAAATGGTGAATAATTATGGCAGGAAAGATTGTAGGTATTGACTTAGGTACAACAAACAGCGGCATAGCCTATATGGAAGGAGGTAAGCCGACTATAATTCCCAATGCTGAGGGAAAAAGATTAACCCCCTCTGTTGTTGGAATTACACCGAAAGGAGAAGTAATTGTGGGCGAGCTTGCTAAGAGGCAAGCCGTATCGATGCCAGAACGTACTGTTCGTTCTATCAAACGAAAGATGGGACAGGACTACAAAGTTACGATTGGCGATAAGGAATACACTCCACAAGAAATCTCAGCAATGATTCTTACGAAAATGAAGAGAGATGCTGAGGCGTATCTTGGTGAACCCATTACGAGAGCAGTCATTACAGTTCCTGCATATTTCAATGACAGCCAGAGACAAGCTACTAGAGACGCAGGAAAAATAGCAGGTTTTCAAGTCGAACGAATTGTTAACGAACCTACTGCTTCTGCTTTAGCTTATGGACTTGGCAAGACCAAAGAAGTGAAGGTGCTAGTCTATGACCTTGGCGGTGGTACCTTTGATGTTTCTATTTTAGATATCAGTGAAGTTGACGGTGAAGTAGTCTATCAGGTACTCTCAACCAGCGGAAATACTCAACTAGGTGGAGATGACTGGGATCAACGGATTATTGATTGGATGGTTAAGGAATTCAAGAATCAAAGTGGCGTAGACCTTTCTGGTGACTTGTCTGCTATGCAGAGAGTTCGTGATGCAGCTGAACAGGCGAAAATCGAATTGACAACTGTCATGCAGACCAACATCAATCTTCCATACATTACCGCTGATGATAGTGGCCCAAAACATTTGAGTCTGGACCTTGCTCGTTCAAAGTTCGAACAGATGACTGATGATCTAGTTGATGCTTCACTTGGACCTATTCGTCAAGCACTATCCGATGCTAAACTTGAACCTGAACAGATTAACAAGATTCTGCTTGTTGGTGGAGCAACACGAATGCCAATGATTCAGAAAATTATTCGTGACCTC
Organism: Candidatus Thorarchaeota archaeon; assembly: GCA_030612005.1. Lineage (GTDB taxonomy): Archaea > Asgardarchaeota > Thorarchaeia > Thorarchaeales > Thorarchaeaceae > SMTZ1-45. The sequence goes on from JAUWOU010000153.1 coordinate 5,990, forward strand.
TTTGGACAAGAAGGCGATAAAAGCATCAATCCTGATGAATGTGTTACATTGGGCGCAGCTGCTCAGGCCGGGGTTATGTCCGGTGATGTGACGGACATTCTACTATTGGATGTGACTCCACTTACACTAAGTATCGAAACTCTAGGTGGTATTGCCACTGCTCTGATTGATCGGAATACAACTATTCCAACAAGGAAGAGCAAGATTTTCACCACAGCTGTAGACAATCAACCCGCTGTTGAAATTCATGTTGTTCAAGGAGAACGAAAACATGCCGCTGATAACATGACACTTGGAAAATTCCAGCTTGTTGGAATTCCGCCAGCTCCAAGAAGCACTCCACAAATCGAGGTCACTTTTGATATTGATGCTAATGGAATTGTTAATGTTAAAGCGAAAGACCTTGCGACAGGTAACGAGCATTCAATTACAATCACTGCAAGCACTAACCTCGAAGAAGAAGATGTCAACCGCATGGTTAAGGATGCTGAAAAATACGCAGAAGAAGATGATAGACGTTTAGATCAGGTTGAAACAAAGAACAAAGCTGACCAGATGATCTATCAAGGTCAGAAGCTTATCAAGGATCTTGGGGATAAAGTTCCTGAAGATTTAAAGAAAGAACTCGAATCAAAATCAGCAGAGGTTACGGTGGCCATTGAATCTGAAGATTATGCTAAGATGAAATCTGGAACTGATGAGCTACAGCAGACTATCCACAAAATCTCTGAGAAGGCTTATGCTCAAGCAGGACCGGGAGGTCCTGAAGGTGCAGCTGGATTTGATCCCTCTCAAATGGGTGCTCAACCAGGAGCTGGACCTGCATCAGATAGCACTCCTGAAGAAGATGTTGTTGATGTAGACTTTGAGGACATAGAATAGACCTTGAATTGGTGAACATCTTGGCTGAGGATGACTATTACGATCTACTTGGTGTTGAGAAATCAGCAACACAAGATGAGATTAAGAAAGCCTATAGAACTCTAGCCAAGAAGTATCACCCTGATCGAAACCCTGACGAGGCAGCAGGGGAGAAACTGAAAGATATCAATGCAGCTTACGATGTTATTGGGGATCCTGAAAAAAGAGCGAGTTATGACCGATACGGAACCGCAGATGCTCAAGGAATTGATATGAACGGTTTTGGGGATCTCTTCAGTTCCTTCTTTGGTGGAGGCAGAGGTTTCGGAGGATTTGGAAGACGTGGCGGTCGTGGCAGAGCTGGTCCGCCCCCGGGTCAAACTTTGCGATTATCTATCCATCTTACATTCGAAGAAGCTTTCTTTGGTACAGAAAAAGACATTGCATTCAACAGAAAAATACACTGTGAAGAATGCAAAGGATCTGGGGCTGCTGCTGGTAGTTCTCCCGTTACTTGCCCAACATGCAGAGGTCAAGGGCAAGTTGCACGTTCTATGGGCTTTCTGAGTGTTGCACAGACTTGTCCTACTTGTCGAGGAACTGGTGAAAGAATAGACACTCCATGTAAGTCTTGCAAAGGGTCTGGTCTCCAAAATGAACGGAGCGAGATACCTATCCCTATTCCTGCTGGCGTCGAGGATGGTCAAGGCATACGTATTCAAAGAGGCGGAAATGCCGGACCTCGCCGAGGACCCCATGGTGATCTCATTGTGATGTTCGCCGTTGAACCGCATGATACCTTTATTCGACGCGGTTTGCATATCTATTTGGAGCAAGAAATCCCCTTTCCATTAGCAGTTACGGGCGGTGAAACAGAAGTACCCACAATGCATGGCTCAAGTAAAATGAAGGTTTCCAAGGGTACTACAGGTGGTACTCTCTTCCGTATGAAAGGCAAAGGAGTACACACAAGTGACGGAAGGAAAGGCGACCAGCTTGTTCGAGTGCAGATTCAGATTCCTAAGAAGCTCACAAAAGCACAGAAAGAATACCTGAGAAAATATTCTGACATCTTTACTTAGGCTTCACCTGT
>JAUWOU010000045.1 GCA_030612005.1 Candidatus Thorarchaeota archaeon
CTTCATTGAAGTTATACAAAGGTCGCAATATGGGAATTGCTCTAATTCTTGCAATCAGTATAGCTATTCCAACAGCCGTCTTCGCATGGACTGATACCGGTACAAGACTTGCTGTTGAGGATTACTTCGATAATACTGCTTACCAGTTTAGCGTTCAGAATATACCTGATAATCCCAACTATAATCACTTATTTGATGCACAAGAACAGATTGCAACTAGTCCGTATGTAGAGTACGCTCATATTGTTCCTAGTACGGTTGGTATCTTGAGGTTAGATAACATAACGAGAGAATGGAATGAGTATAGAAGAACAAGTCTGAACTATTTGTTAGGTATCAAAGACGCCCGAGTCATAGCAGTGACACCAAACGTTCTCGATGTCTGGTCTTCTGATTTAGAATATACTGGGAACTTTTCAATTACTCCTGGTCAGGTAATTGTATCTCAGAAATTTATCGATACTACGGAACTAGTCACAGGTATTTCACTTCAGATTGACTCAGTTATTGGAGTAGATGTTCTCCGAAATATTTACGAACCCACGGAAACAAGACCTTTTGACCCATTGATTCTAGATCGTCAAATAATACGCAATCTCACGATAGTCGCGATATTCAATATTACAAAACCATCAGTAATTTCACAGTCATTTCCCAGTATATCCCGCAACAATTGGGATCCCATGGGGATTCCCGATTCAGTTTTAGGACTAACAGATTCAATTCTCATACTTAATGATGATCTTGGTGAAGATACTGTGGATAAAATTTCTATGCATGGTTTCTTCTCCCCCATCGGATTTGTCCGTGGCTCTGCTCAAGACTTGCTTGATAGTGGCCCTATGAATGCAGCAGTTAACATGTTATCTGTGAAAACGCAAATACAGGAGAGTGACGATCAGCTATCAGTTATTGGTCTAGATAACATAGCGGATCTTCAGGCTCACATATCCACATTTCTAGCAAGTCAGGTTCTGGTTATTCTAGCTTTGCCAATCATGGTCATGAGTTTGATGTTAACAATTTTCACCTCTGAAACATCAGTTTCTTTGAAGAAAGGAGAGGTCAGTGCTTTGCGAGCCAAGGGTGCCTCCTTCAATCAGATATTTTCATCTTTCATATGGGAGTCATTGTTACTAGCATTACTTGGTCTGGCACTTGGTATCGGTCTTACAATCCTTATTGCTCCATTGATGGGGTCATCGACCGGTTTACTTTCCTTTGATATTGCAAAGTATCAACTATTTATGAGTAAATTACAGATTCCTGTGCAATCACTAGCTCTGGCTGCAGCCATTGCAATGTTTCTACCAGCAGCATATCTGTTTCATGTATCCAGAAGAATCGATATTACAGAGATTGGTCAACCAACAATAAAGAACACCTATGAGATTCCCGAGGAGGTTTCTTTCAAGTATTATGCATTTGGACTAGCAGTCGTAATGGTGGTCCTTTTGATTATGCCAATCCTAGTCATTCCTAGTGGACAGAATGCCTTCTTTGAAATTCTGATTTCCACAGGGATTCTCTTTGCCGCTTCATACCTGGGTTCCCGAGCCATGCGATTGGTGACTGCTGATGCATCGGAAAGGGTTACTGGTCTCTTGGGTGAGAAGAAACTCTATCTAACACAGAGTTTACGTCGCCGCAAGGGGCAATTCATTCCACTTCTGGTCATTCTTACCCTTACCCTTACTACAACAACAATGATGCTTGTCCAAACCGCTAGCTTCGAAGATACACTAATGAATGAAGCCAACTATGCAATGGGAGCTGATGTGAGAATACAAAGTGATCACATGCCTTTCTCCTGGGTTGACTCATTCACTGGTTACACAGGTGTTGAAGCTGCAACTCCGATTGTAGAGTCTCTCTCATTTATTGAATCTGAAGGGTTCTATGTTGAAGGGTTAGATGTAGGGATATATCGAGATATCGGAGATTTCAAACAATCGAGCTTTGTTGGAGTTTCATCTGATGAAATATTGACAACTCTCGAAGAAACACCGAACGGTATAATCATCAGCGAGTTCTATGGAACATTCTGGAATGTTTCCGTGGGAGATTCCCTGGAAATTACATGTACAGCTGAATATGGTACAGAGGTAATCACCTTTGAGATTGTTGGTTTCATGACAAGTGCTCCTGGTTTTGGAATGGCATCAACTCGTGATCTAGCTGGAATTCCATACGGTGCTTATTTTGATTTCCATCCAGGGCGAGGTGGATTTGCAATAACGAATCTCGACTTTTTCATTAGTGAAACCGGATTCACTACAACTCGAGTCTTCCTAGTTGGAATCACATCACTGGAAGAAGCCTCGGAATTTGTAGAATTCCTTGAAAATCGTGCTTGGACTGATGTGTATACAGAAGATTCCATTGAGTTCGGACCTGATACAATTACTGGATTATTTCTAGCTGGTATTGAAGGACTCACTATGATTAGCTTCATTTTGTGTGCAGCTATGGGGATCTCATCTATTGCATTGTTTTTGGGTTCTGCAGTGCTTGAACGAGAACCCGAGTATGCGTTATTCCGTGCTATTGGTGGAACGAAAAGACAAGTAGCTTCACTAGTATTCGGAGAGTTTGCAAGCAGCGTAATGGCTGCTGTATTACTGAGCCTAGCTTTGGGTGTGGTGTTTGGTTACACAGCAACATTACTCACCTTTGGAATATCATCAATATGGCCAATACTAGGGAAAGTATTGACATTTCCACTCTATGTGATGTTCTTGACTGTGGCTCTTGAGTGTGTAGTGATGGTAATCGCGTGTTATTATCCAGCACGTAGGGCAGGTAACACAAACCCTGCTGAGGTATTGAGAAATATGTGAGGTATTTATGATGAATACAATCGAAGTAGAAGAACAACTGGACCTATACAGTGACCTACCAGATGATGTTGTAGTCAGTGTCAATGACTGTTACAAGATCTACAAGGCTCAAGAGCTAGAGGTAGTTGCACTTAGTGGTGTGTCCCTTCAAATCCTTGAGGGGAAGATTATGGCTGTCGTTGGTCCTTCTGGATCTGGCAAGACAACTTTGATCAACACAATAGGTGGCATCACTAAAGCAACTGTTGGTAAGGTCTACTGGGCCAATCTACGAACTGACATCACTAAACTTAGTGAGCGAGTTCTTACAGAGGCACGACGCAATTTCATTGGGTTCCACTTCCAGCTGAATAACCTGCTACCTCACTTGAATGCTTGGCAGAATGTGGAGCTTGCTGCACGAATTGCTGGAGTCCCACGAGCAATCAGAAAAGAACGAGTTGATAGGCTCATCAAGATGGTTGGTCTAGAGGAACGGAAACGTAACAAGGCTACAACCTTGAGTGGTGGTGAGAAGTCCCGTGTTGCTATTGCTAGTGCACTTGTCAATCTCATTGATACCGAAGGGAAGGGTCTCGTTTTGTGTGATGAGCCTACAGGCGATCTTGATCCTGAAACTGGAGAGCGAATTTTGGACCTCTTCCAAGAGCTCAATGAAACCATAGGTACATCATTCTTCATTGTGACCCACAGCCAGCAGGTTGCATCAAAGGCAGATGTCACTGTGGAGATTCGTGATGGTGTTATTTCAGGATTCCACCAGGCAGGAATTGACCTTGACGAGCTGGACACTACTCGTATTGTACGACTAGATGATAAGCACAGGTTACCGATGCCTACTGACCTGCTTGACCTTGCAGGTGATCCACGTGAGTTCAAAATTACTTACGAAGATAACCGCTTCATCCTAGATCCACAGGATACAGATGTTATAGACTCGATGCGTGCGAAGAAAGCAAGAATTTGCAGAGTCTGCGGTTCTGAGATTCCTGGTGGGAAGTTCATCTGTTCCAACTGTGGAAGTCAGGTCACAGTATAGTTTCAAGATTATTAGCGACTCGCTTCTGGCGAGTCCTTTCTCTTGAACAATGAAACAAGCTCTTCTATGCATCTCCAGTGCCCCATGAGTTTTCGAATCATACGACGTTCTCTCTTGAGGACCTTAACTCCACTAGTTTCCAGTTCTTTCTCAATAAAACTGCAAATCTCTTTTCCCTCTTTGTCATAATCCGTCAGAATGAGAACCTGTCCTTTTTCTCCTGCCTTAGATGCAATCTCCTCAACCATATCGTATCTTGGCAATCTAGATTGAGTCTTGAATATGGGTGCTTTGACTCCTAGGTTTCTGAGAACCAACACATCCCTCTTGCCTTCTACAATGATGAAGATATTCTCATATTTTGTATCTAAACTTTGAATCATTTCGACTAGTTCTCGCTCGTTATCTTGCAATCTTCCCCAACGTCGCAGTTCAATAGACCGCGTTCTGTATATGTCGGCCTTTCCACGGAGTGAGTCATCATTCTTTTTGGTCAATTACTGCACCAAAGTGATTATGGTAGAATTGCTACCTTCATAGATTCCCCTTTACTCATCATTTCAAGAGCCTTATTGATGTCCTTCAACGGCATCTTGTGTGAAATCAAGAGGTCTGGATCCACATCTCCAGCGATAATGAGTTGAAGTGCTTGCTCTACATGTCTTGGTTTAAGATGAAATACTCCCTTCAGTGTGAGTTGACCATAGTGAAATCTCACGGTGTCTACTTCAAACTTGGTACCAGCAGCAGCTCCTCCAAATAGCACAGTTGTTCCAGCATCTCTGGTCATAGTCACTGCTTGTTCCCAAAGTTGTGGAAGACCAACAGCTTCTATGACAACATCTGCTCCCCTACCTGAGGTCTCTTCCTTCACTCGTTCAACAGGGTCCTCCTTTGTAGGGTCGATGGTGATATCCGCTCCTGCTTTTGCTGCTATATCACGCCTTAGCGGAGCTAAATCAGAAACAATCACTGTTGATGCACCGTTCTTCTTCGCAAGCATTATCATCATTTGACCTATCGGTCCCGCTCCAATTACCACTACTGTATCTCCAAGTCTGATATTGGATTCCTCAATTCCATGAACAACACATGCAAGAGGTTCTGTGAGGGCTGCATCCCTGAAAGATAGAGAATCAGGAATGGGATGAGTATTCCATTGCACTACAGATTCGGGAATTCGAATAAACTCTGCAAAGGCTCCATTCACAAGAGAGTCCTTCAGTTTGGCACATAGATTGGGCATATCTCTCTTACAGAAATAGCAGGTACCACAAGGTGCAGAGTTGGTTGCAACGACACGCATTCCAACCTTGAAATTCTTCACTCCATCTCCAACTACTTCGATTGTTCCTGCATATTCATGACCAAATAGAGCCGGGGTGTGTTTGATCAATAGTGGATGTCCTCTCTTGTATGTTTTAACATCCGTACCACAGGTAAGTGCAGTTCCTACTTTGATAAGGAGTTCACCAGTTCCTATCTCTGGAACATCAGTTTCCTCGTAGCGTACATCTCCAATATCATAGTACATAGCAGCCTGCATCTTTCGAGTCATGTAGAATCCCTAGGATTGCTCGCAATGGGCGGTTAAATGACTTACTGCGAAGCTGAACCACAAGGCTTAATCTCCCTCGTAGAGAATTATACGTGGCGAAAGAGAATGCGACTGAAATCAAAGTATCCTGAAAAAATTGAGTATCATTCATCCTCTGAATGGAACGGTCACACGGGAGGAACTGCCACAGTAACTAATGATCGTAAAATTGTCTATGACACTCCAGAAACCTATGGTGGAAAGGGTGATGGAATGTGTCCTGACGAACTCTTTGTGACAGCCATTCTCGGTTGCTTGAACAACACCTTCCTTGATTTTCAAAGAAAGTTCGAGATGGAACTGAAGAGCCTATCTTTCAAAGGAACGGCTACTGCAATATTTGATGGTGAAGGATACAAGATCACGGGAGTGACTGTTTCTGGTGAGGTCGTCGTTGGAGAAGATGAGCTTGGCACAGGTGAAAGATGTGTAGAATTGATGAGAGAATATTGCCACCTCACTCGGACAATCAAAGACTGTATTCCTTTCGAATATGACATTACAGTTCGCGAGGAGTAACTACGTCTTCATCTCCTGCATTAACTTTCGAATTCTAATCATGTAAGCATCGATGTTTATCCACTGACCTCCCTTGAAATACACACTCTTACAGTACTTACACAACCAGAACTCGTCATAGTGATTGTATGTCTGGTCCATAACTAATCCTTTGACCCTTTCTTTGTCTTCTTCATTGATGTGTACTAAGGCTCCATTACATTTGGTACAACGAGATATTGAAGCATCTGCATATGGTTCAATTTCATATTTTAGGAAAACACTCGCAACCTCTTCATCTACTGTACCTCTGACCAACATTGTATCAACACCAGCATCAACACCGCGATGGTAGAGCTCTTCGTCTGATGTCAAAAGGATTCTACCTGCATCTATTGCGATTCGAAGAAATCCGTCATCATGTATCACTGTTGAAAACATTGCATCGTATCCTGTCAACCTCAACCATGTTGCTAGCTTCCCGAGCATAGAATCGACGATGAAGGTCTTCATGCTCTTTCCTCATGCAAAAGATGTAGTTCATGCATATTCAATGAATCTCAATAATATACTGTTCATGGGCGCGGTTAAAGTTTCTGACTTATCTATTACGAATTCTCTCGGAAACCTTGCGAAGAATATCAATGGTTTCAACTGGAACGCCAACACTACCTAGTTCGGAATGACCCTCATCTCCATGAGAATCACTTCCACCAGTCACTATGAGTCCTAGGTCTTCAGTCATTTTTCTGAGATCATCGATTGTATCTATCAACTCGGGTTTTCTGTAGCCATAGTTGACTTCTACTCCTTCTAGTCCCTCCGATTTTAGCTTTCGAAGGAATCCTTTCAAATCAATATCTTCAATCAATAATGGATGTGCTAATACAGGTACTGCTCCCGATTCCCGTAAAAGTCCTATAGCCTCTATGAGTTCAATCTTCTCGCGATCCACAAATGCGGGTTTTCCACTAGCTAGGTATTTTGTGAACGCCTCTCTGATATCACTTACGACACCACTATCAATGAGAATACGTGCAAGATGTGGTCTTCCAGGTGATGTGACTTCTCTCAAGACTCTCTGAATCTCTGACTCATCTATCGCAATACCCAGGTCACGTAATTTCTTGACCATCTTAGGAAAACGAGCATGTCTTGATTCTCTGAGAGTCTGTAGGCTCAGTTCGATAGCGGATTCTCCGAATGGAACAAAGTATCCGAGTAGATGCACATCATGATCGAGATAATTAGTCCCTACCTCTACTCCCGGAACTCGTTGCAAATTTCCTGATATCGGAGCCTCCATAAATTCACGGACTCCTGCAAGTGTATCGTGGTCTGTAAGAGCAATCCCATCAAGCTCCTGTTGCTCTGCTATTTCAACCAGCTCTTGTGGTGAATTAAGACCATCAGAACGGTCAGAATGTACATGCAAGTCAGCAAGGGCTTTCATTATGAGAGGCCTCCCTTCGAAGGGTTTCTACGAGTTTTCGAACCTTGTGGCATACCTTCCTGATTTCCTCCCTACTCATAGTTTCAGCAGAGGGGCAATCCGAGTCAACCAAACATTTCCGTTTAAGGGAATGGTAGATTATTGGATAGTATCTACAACCTTCGGGTCTGTTTTCGTAAATTGTACATTCCTTTGTATCCGGGTTATAGAAGTAACAATGTCCGTCAACATTCTTGAGTTCACAAAAACCTGCCATCACACGGACGAGGAAGTCCTTTCTGTCATATCCAAGTGCCTCGATTCGTTCTGCATCTTCACGGGTTAAGGTCATCTCGGTTTCCGTACAGCAGATACGAACTTCCTCGCATGACCCATCGTGATTACAAACGAACGGACTCAATATACTATATTCTCCCAAGTTCAAGGTATTGCAAATCGGTCAGATTGCGGTTTAATGATCATCACGCTTGATAATTCGCTCACATCCCTACTTCTTCATCATCCCGACAGGCAAGTATGGAATCAATCAAGCTAAAAATCTTTTCTTGCTAACCTACGGGATGGAGATAGAGATTTAGTCACATCTTCCGCATCTGTTTTCTTTGTAGGAAGTGAGATTGCGGGGAGTGCTTTCCCAGTTATCCTCATATATGTACTTGCGCGAATTGCGTATATCTGCGCCCTAAGATCATTAGGTTGTGTTGTGGCACCAAGCAGCAATGCACGTCTTCTACCAAAAATATCAAGCAATCTATCTAAGACTTTCATTGTACTCTATCCAAGAATAATTTCTACGGGATTGCACAAAAGGCTTTCCAACTGGACATTATTTCAAGTCTGAGTATCATAAAGCCAAAGCGATAAATACTGACAAACGGCATTCTCGAACAGCTCTCCGACAGGTGTTGAACGACAAATGCGTATCGCCATTGTAGACAAAGACCGATGTAGACCAAAGGACTGTTCTCATGAGTGCCGTAGGTTTTGTCCACGGGTTCGTACAGGTGATGAGACCGTAGTCTTTCCTGAGGGTCCCGATAAGCCTCCAGTTATTATAGAGGCTCTCTGTTCTGGTGAAGCAATCTGTGTCAAGAAATGTCCTTATCATGTGATCCGCATCGTTAATCTACCTGAAGAGCTAGAGTCTGCAACAAGTCATCGTTACAGCGTGAATGGATTCAAGATGTTCAGAATGCCAATTCCTAAAGAAGGTCAGGTCCTAGGTCTCATTGGACCGAACGGTATAGGCAAGACAACAGCCATTCAGATTCTTGCAGGAGAGTTGAAGCCTAATCTAGGCCGTGTGGAAGACCCTCCTGAATGGGATGAAATCATCAGAGAATATCGGGGTTCTGAACTCCAGCCGTTCTTTGAGAGGGTTCAGTCCGGCAATGTTGTCCCAATCCACAAACCTCAGACAATCACGAATTTACCAAAGATGAAAAGTATCGCAGACAAACCAGTTAGTGATCTATTGGAGAATGCTGACTCTTCTGGTCGTCTAAAAGAGCTTAAGGAAGACATGAATCTTACAAGTATCTGGGACCGTTCAATCAGGTTTCTTAGTGGCGGAGAGTTACAGCGTGTTGCAATGACTGCTGCTCTAGTGCGTGAGGGTGACATTTACTTTTTCGATGAACCAACAGCTTACCTTGATGTTCGAGAGCGTCTTCGAGTTGGGCGAGCAATTAGACAATTGGCTGATCAAGGTAAAACTGTAATTGTTGTTGAACACGACCTTTCAATTCTGGATTATGTATCAGACCTTGTTTGTATGTTCTATGGGCAGCCTGGTGTTTATGGTATTGTTTCTCATCCTCATGGCACTAGAGTAGGGGTGAACATTTTCTTAGATGGATTCATTCCAGATGAGAATATGAGATTCAGAGACACATCGATTTCATTCAAAGGGATGAGTGCAGAAGACACAGAATTTGTTTCTGGAGAAACCCTTCTTGAATATGGGAACTTGCGAAAGGAATTCGAAAACTTCACTCTGGAAGCAAAGGGTGGTCGAGTATCGAAAGGACAGGTTATTGGAATTTTAGGTCCAAATGGAATTGGAAAAACTACATTCGTCAGAATGCTTGCAGGTGAACTAGATCCTGAAGAAGGAGAAGTCCCCACCAAGACAAAGACTGGTCTTGATCTAAAAATTAGTTACAAACCTCAGTACATAACAGCTGATTTCGATGGTAACCTGCGATTGTACCTTCGAGAAGCTGGCGGTAGCACAAGTGACTCGGCTGATTTTAAAACAGCAGTCATCAAAAAACTGGAGCTCGAACATCTTTTGGAACATCAGGTTAAAGACCTAAGTGGTGGTGAACTCCAACGCGCTTCTATTGCAGCCTGTCTTGCTCGTGAAGCTGATATCTATCTACTAGACGAACCGTCAGCATTCCTTGATATAGAGCAGAGATTGGCCAGTTCACGAGCCATTAGAAGACTTGTGAGAAACAATATGAAAACTGCCTTCATTGTTGAGCACTCTATCCTCATGGCTGACTATCTCAGCGATAGTATGATTATCTTTAGCGGAGTTCCTGGAAAAACTGGAAAGGCATCATCCATCAGAACGTTAAGGAGTGGAATGAATACATTTCTGAAAGATATGGGTGTGACCTTTAGACGAGACCCACAGACTGGTCGACCAAGGGTCAATAAAGAGGGCTCACGACTGGATACACAACAGAAAGCTTCTGGAGATTACTATTACATCGGAAAGGGAAAGTAGGCTATCACTTTCGAAGGCTGGCATTCCAGTACTTCTTACCTGCTTTTTCCTTATCCATATCTGCTAAGATTCTTACTGCTTCATTCCCGCATTTTATGACATCCAGTTCTCCCTTTACCTCGAACTCGTCACGAACCCTATTTGCATAAACGGCACAGGCAGCTCCTGTTCTAAATCCAAAGATATTTCCCAATGTGAACAGAGTAGCGGCTTCCATCTCAAAGTTCGCAACATTGGCTCGAGTTAAATCATCAATCAAGGTCTCACTCATGCTCTGTGTATAACCGCCAAATCCAGGTCGGGACTGTCCTAGATAGAATGAATCAGTTGATGCTGAAATTCCAAGATGATAGGTTAGTCCTAAGGTTTCTGCAGCCTCTACAAAGGCAAGCACTACTTCATATGAGGCTGAAGCAGGATATTCTGGACGCACATATTGTTTGCTTGTGCCATCTAATCTGACCGCTGCAGTTGAAATGATAATATCCCCAATCTCAATGTCTTCTTTCAATGTAGCACAGGACCCTACTCGAAGAAATGTATCAGCTCCAACATTGGCAAGTTCTTCGATAACTATTGCAGTTCCTGGCCCCCCAATACCTGTAGAACAAGCTGAGATGTCCGCTCCCTTGTACTTCCCAGTATGAGTAACAAATTGTCTATGCATAGCAACTTCCCTTGTTGAATCCCAGAGGGAGCTAATCCTCTCAACTCTTTGCGGGTCGCCAGGTATCAACACGGACTTTGCAACATCTCCCTCTTTCACTTCAAGATGATATTGCTCTCTATCCTCAGTCACAGGTCTGGTTGCGGAAACCTTTTTGTCAGTCATTCAAACCACACTATTACAACTGGTAAACAATGATTTGTTCCTTTCGTATCAACCGTAAGTTTAACTTGAACGAGTTTGTTTACAGAATACGCTAAGATTGAGGTTGGAAATTATGACTAGGCTTGACGAATTACACCATCTGAACTTGGGAAAGCGTGTACGTCTTCATAGGATGATGTATGAACACGGACCTGGAAAAGGTAAGCTAATGATACTCCCCATTGATCAGGGTCTTGAACATGGTCCCGTAGATTTCTTTCCAAATCCTCCGTCTGCAGACCCCGAGTTTCAGTTCAAATTGGCAGTGAAAGGAGGATACTCGGGAATTGCTTTACACCTCGGTCTAGCTGAGAAATATGCTCCAAAATATGCAGGAAAGATTCCCATTGTCTTAAAGATCAATGGTAAAACTCGCATTCCTCCCGCAAACGAACCAGTTTCACCAATGACTGGCTCGGTAGAAGATGCGGTACGAATCGGTGCTGATGCTATTGGATACACACTCTATGTAGGAAGTCCAAACCAAGTCACTGATTTCACACAATTCAGGCAGGTCAAGGCTGACGCTGAAAGGTATGGTATGCCAATTATCATGTGGGCATATCCACGAGGAGAGGCAATAGACAAGAAGGGCGGTCGCAACTCCCTCTTTGCTGTTGATTATGCAGCTCGAGTTGCTGATGAACTGGGTGCTGATGTTGTTAAGTTGAATGTACCAGTAGATGACCCCAAGACGAGGTCCATGCAGAGAGCTCCTTATGATGAACTCGAACTGAGTTATGAAGAACGTGTGAGTAAAGTAGTAAAGACTGCTGGAAAATGCCTAGTTCTCTTCTCTGGTGGCGGAAAGACAAGCGATGAGGAAGTTATTCGAAGAGCTAAGGTATGTATAGAACAAGGTGCAACAGGTCTTATCTTTGGTAGAAATCTCTGGCAGAGAGAGTGGGATGATGCGCTAGCTATGACCAAGAAACTCAAAGATATGATGAAGAGCCTCTAGTTCCGATTTGTAACATTTTTTTGGCTCCCTGACTTAATGATAACTATTATATGGGTAAAGAATAGTCAAAGGCACAAGCGGGGGCTACTTTTTTGGCTCTTGTGAAAGAAAAATAATATTGAAGGAGCGAAATGCAAATGGTTGAAACCACCATTAGCGTGATCAAAGCCGATATTGGATCACTAGCTGGTCATGTAGTTGTTCCCGACTTCATACTCGAACTTGCGAGGAAGTCGATGAAAGAAGGTGTTGAGAAGAAGATCATTAAAGACTTCTATGTCACTCATGCAGGTGACGATCTCGAACTGATTATGACTCACCACAAAGGCGAAGGTAATGAAGAAGTCCACAAGCTTGCTTGGGACACATTCATTAAAGGTACCGAACTTGGTCGTGAGAAGAAAATCTATGCAGCGGGTCAAGACATGCTATCTGATACTTTCAGTGGCAATGTAAAGGGTATGGGCCCCGGCTCTGCTGAGATGACATTTGAGGAGCGCAAGTCTGAACCAATTGCAGTCTTCATGGCTGATAAGACAGACCCTGGTGCATACAACTTACCCATCTTCAAGATCTATGCAGACCCATTCAATACTGCAGGTCTTGTAATTGACCCGAATCTACACGATGGATTCCGATTTGTTATTCAGGATGTCAAGAGCGATGTACCAATTTTCATTGAAATGAAAGCTCCTGAAGAGATGTACGATATCCTTGCACTTCTTGGTAGTACTGGTAGGTACACCATCAAGAAGGTCTACCGTGCTGATGGTATGGTCACAGCTTCAGTTAGTACTGACAAGCTCCATATGATTGCAGGTAAGTATGTAGGGAAAGATGATCCTGTTGCAATAATACGTGCACACTCTGGCCTACCCGCCATGGGTGAAGTACTAGAAGCATTCACCCTTCCGCACCTTGTATCTGGATGGATGAGAGGCTCCCACATTGGTCCACTTCTACCAGTTGGGTTGAAGGACTCGCGATGCACTCGCTTTGATGGTCCACCCAGAGTTGTAGCCCTAGGTTTCCAAGTTTCCAATGGAATGCTTATTGGTCCAGTTGATCTGTTTGACGATGTTGCATTTGACATAAGCCGACAGCGCGGCATGGAAATGGCTGATTATCTGCGCAGACATGGTCCCTTCCAACCTCACAGACTAAGTGACGATCAGATGGAATACACGACCTTGCCAAAAGTTCTCAAGAGCTGTGCGAGTAGGTTTGTGGAAGAAGAAATTGTACCCAAGGGTAAATAGAAGGTTTGAGCGGGATTATGTATCCCGCCTTTCACTCTTTATTTTAAAATAGAAATCACCATATCATCCAGTTATTAAAAACATAAGTTTATCAAATATAAATCTCATCTAAATAAAGAGCATTCTGCTCTTGGGGATTGTATTCGTAATAATTAGAAATAAGTGGGTAATGAAATCTTGAAAATTTCAAACAGAATGAACAATATAATTGGAATTCTTCTCGTAATAGTAGCACTTGGAATTCAAAGTTGGATGAGTATCTTTCAACTTGCTACGGATGGTATCACTTATACAAACATAGTTTGGTATGATTTTGGCATAATCCTGATCATTACTGGGAGTGTCCTTCTTGCCAATACGAACATTGATCGGTTATTCGCTATCTATCATAGAATAAATTATGCAGCCTCAATGATTGGTCTTGTAGGATTGAGTGTACTCCTCGTTTTCAGGGTGTATCTTGAGAGCTTACTCTTTCCAAGGACAATGGTTGTATACTTTTTGATTCTTGATTTCTTCTGGATTTTCTTTCTTGGATTGCTCTTAAAGCGATTCAAAACAAAAGCAAATATTGCAAGTACTACTAGGATATTGGAACTAAAAGAAACATCCCAATGATAGACCAAAATTCGGTATCATCTTTTATTCCGAAACAAGTAGAAGAATCTCCCCTTATCTAAGATTTCCACGTTGGATTCTTATTTTATTGGTGCAGAAGACTGAGTCTGATTTGAGGAAAATCTGTCCCCGAAATTCATCCAGTTCTTTTGATAATATGATATCCGAATTTCGTACGAATTGGTTCTGTAGTCATAGCACCAACATTCAATCTAAATGCGGCTTTTTCAAACTCAGGAACCATCTGTCCCTTTGTGAACCAACCTAGGTCTCCACCTTTCTTTTTGGATGGACAGCTACTGTAGCTTTGTGCAATCTTCTTGAAGTCTTCGCCCTCAGCGATTCTGCTGACGAGAGCTTGTGCTTGACTATGTTTGTCAACAAGGATGTGACTTGCGCGTACCTTTCCAGCTTTTCCTTTTGCCATAAATATCACCTGATAATTGGGTGTTCTGATGTTTGTTTGAAAATTCAGACAGTCTTAAACTTGTGCAAATATGACGTTGATTAGGACTCAATCCGAGGTTTTATGTCGATTTGTGGATTATCTGCGTTATTCAATAGGTGAATATAATGAAGGCTACTGTATTTCATGAGCATGGTGGACCTGATGTTCTTTCATTCGAGGATATTGACACTCCTACAATTGGAGAGAATCAGGTATTAATCAAGGTGAAGAATGTTGCACTGAATCATCTTGACCTCTTTGTACGGGGCGGCATTCCTGGTCTTAAATTGGAAATGCCACACATTCTTGGAAGTGATATCAGTGGGGAGATTGCTGAGGTCGGAAACAAAGTTAGTGGATCCTTAGAAATTGGTCAGAAGATCATTGTTGATCCAGGTGTTTCTTGTGGGGTATGCGAATTCTGTATCACCGGTCAAGAATCGATGTGTTCCACATACGGAATAATTGGAGAACAATTTCGAGGTGGATATGCAGAATATCTCAATGTAGATGCACAGAATGTGATTCCTATTCCAAAAGAGAGCGGTCTTGACATGGCTGGGGCTGCTTCTATTCCACTAACACTCATGACTGCATGGAGGATGTTGATGACTAAGACTCAGGTTAAAGCTGGAGATGATGTTCTTATTATTGGGATTGGTGGTGGTGTGGCTCTTGCAGGGCTTCAGATTGCAAAAGCTGCTGGAGCTAGAGTGATTGTCACAAGTTCTTCAGACAAAAAGCTGGAGAAGGCATACGCCCTAGGTGCTGATGAAGGTATCAACCACAATGAAACGCCTGATTATCACAAGGAAATCTATCGTTTAACAAACAAACGGGGTGTTGACATAGTTCTTGACTCTGTCGGACAGGCAACATGGTCTAGAAGTATGAAGAGTCTGAGAAAAGGTGGGAAACTTGTGACCTGTGGAGCAACATCTGGTCCCATTGCTGAAACCAATGTAAACCTCCTCTTTTGGAAGCAACTTGAGCTTCTTGGTTCAACAATGGGAAGCAAGGACGAACTTCGAACGGCGCTAAAGCTAGTCTGGAACGGCACTATCCAACCTGTTGTGGATAGGATACTCCCTCTCTCAAAGGCTCAAGAGGCTCACGAAATCCTCGAACAGGGTGCACAAATGGGCAAACTCGTTCTCAAACCATGAAAAGTTAGTAATACCGTGATACGCACCCCAATCAGACACCCCTTCATTATGATGTTTACATCCAATGATGTTGGTGTACAATGAGAGTCGTTACTATTTGCATGCCTGAATCATATGTTGATGGCGTTGACGAACTTATCGGACAGAACAAATACCCTAATCGTTCAGAGGTCATCCGTATCGCAATTCGTGATCTTCTTGTGGATGAGCTGTGGGGCGAACGTAAGGTTTCAGGTGGTCTCCCACTAATTGCTCAACTGGAACAAATGGCACTTCAAAATGCATCAAAGCCCAAGCCTCAACCATGATGTATACGACTGAGCTACCTTTTTCTATGTCCGGGTAGGGTTTCTAAAAGAGCATTGGGATGACAGAGTAGCGCAAATCCGTATCCCTACAAACCAAATTGCTCATTCCTCAATCAGGAGCGAATCTGAAAATGTCAAGATTCTTTCGACGAAAAAAGACCGATAAAAAAGATGATGGGACTGCTGAAGCTGAGCCTGTAGAATCTACTGAGGCTGAGATTGTAAAAGATGAAGAATCCGTTGATGCTCCAGGTATTGTAGAAGAGTCGGCGGCTGAGGAAATTCCAACAAGTAGAGGAGATACAATTCCCTATCATTCAGAAATCAAAGAACGTCTCATGTACATGTTCAGCGATTCAAGTACTGGAGCGGGGATTGAAGGAACTGACGAATTCTACATTGAATTCATGGCAATGGGTGAACGATTCTGGATCGGGAAAGCACCACTTGGCGATATTGAAATAAAAACTGGTGCTATGACTGATCAAGATGCACATGTGAGAATTGCAAATGATGTTGTTTCTGACCTTTTGTCAGCAGCTAACTTCTCTGAATTCTCCAAGATTTATATTCAGTATTACAAGTCTGCTGAAGCTGGAAAGTTCGTTAAGATAGAGGTACGAAAACCCATAACTGACCTGAACAGGCGAGGTTATGCTAGAGTACCAATCATGAAACTTCTCATTGGTTCAGCTAGATAGACCACTGAAATATCCTTTACAGATGTCCAGCAATAGTTATAATCAGGTCTGTTGCTGCTTGGCAATCAGGTGGGATATGATTGTTGAATATCAAAACTCCTATTGTCATTATCAATCTGAAAACATACTCGCAAGCAACTGGTGAGAAGGCTGTTCTTCTTGCTCAGATTTGTGAAAGGGTATCAAATCAATATGATGTGCCCATTGTCGTTGCACCCCAAATTCCAGATATATTCAGAGTAGCGAAAGCTGTTGAGATTCCAGTGTTTTCCCAGCACATGGATGCAGGCGAACCTGGAAGATTCACAGGTCATTCCCTTGGAGAGACCCTTGTAGAGGCTGGTTGTGCTGGAACACTCTTGAATCATTCTGAAAACCGAATGCAACTGGCTGATATTGAGGCATCTATCGACAAATCACACAAGCTCAATCTCTATGCAGTGGTTTGTACAAACAATATCTTGGTTAGCGTTGCTGCAGCAACTATGAATCCTTGGGCAGTTGCTATTGAGCCTCCCGAGCTTATTGGTACCGGGATTTCGGTATCTCAGGCTCAGCCAGAAATAATCTCAGGTACAGTGGAGAAGATCCGTGCAGTAAACAAGGATGTTGTGATCCTTTGTGGTGCTGGAATAAGTAATGGTGGCGATGTTAAATCTGCAATCAAACTAGGCGCTCAGGGAGTACTCCTTGCCTCTGCAGTAGCCAAGTCTGACAAACCCGAAGATGTTCTTGCTGACCTTGTTTCACCATTAAGCAAATAGTACATTCCGTTTCATTTTTCTTTGATTCGGACTGGACTATATTCAGGCGAAATAGGATGAAGGTGTCATTAGAGTGTGCACATTGTCTACTTGAACGAGCCATCAATCAGGTTCGTTTAGCAACAGATGATCCTGAGCTTCAAATGAGAGTCATCACAGAGATGACAAAGTTTCTTGGAGCGAATTTCAATAGCGAATCAGTACCAAGCAACATTGGTACGGACCGAGACCTGATTGTTCAGCGTATGACCGGGAAGGACCCCTATGCGGAATTGAAACGAGAATCAAATGTCATGGCACTCAACATCCTTCCAGAGCTCATCCAGCTTGTAGATGAGGCAAAAGACCAGCACTCTATGTTTCGTACAGCCACGCTCATAGCAGCTGCAGCCAATGCAATTGAATTTGATGTTTCTGGACGAGAATTCAGTCTTGATGAACTAAGACATATTCTCGATAATGTTGAATCAGATCTTGCTGTTGACCAGGTAGATGAATTTCGTAAGTTATGTGAAAACGCTAGTGAGGTCATCTTTCTGCATGATAACGCTGGCGAAGTTGTTCTTGATATGATTCTCATGCGCGAAATAAAGCGCCTTGGACCGAGGGTGATTGCAGTCGTTAAAGGTGGTCCCATCCTGAATGATGCCACTATGATTGATGCTGACGAGGTAAATCTTCTAGATTACACTGATGAGGTCATAGATACAGGCGCTCCTGCAATAGGTGTCAATCTCGAGCGTAATTCTAAGGAGTTTCTAGACATCTTTCATACTGCTGAGTTAATTGTAGCAAAAGGTATGGGTAACTTTGAGTCACTGACCGAATTCGAGCCTGAGGCTCCTACGGTTCATATCATGAGAACGAAGTGTATTCCTGTTGCAAAACATGTTGGCGTTCCTAAAAACAAGAATGTAGTAATGATCCGATATCCTCCAGAATAAATGACTTGATTCTAAGCCATGCCTTCCTTGTAGGGTTTTAGACCTTGAACCAATGGAGTTGCTGCAATGAAATCAATCTTCAACTCTGGAAATTCGAGACTGATACTATCTCGTAATCGTTTCATACCAGGATCTTCGCTCGCAAAAGCTCCTAGTTCAAGAGTATTCATTCCTTCCTCCTTTGCTAAGAGTCTAAATTCTGGTGCTAGTTCTCCGGTGACAAGAGTCATGATGTCCTGTTTGCTTGCATTGATGATATCTGGCATATCAACATGACTTCCAGCAATTACGAGTACATCTCCAACTTCATCATCAAGGTCTCCTGAAAACATCACTGTGCTGAGGTTCAACTTTGATGCAATAAAATTAGCAAATCCCGAGTGATTTTTGACACCTGGTGGTTTGCAAATCCTACCAATTGCTGCAAGCTGACCATAATCACTTTCAGTTGAAAAATCACCAATTTTCTCTAAACCTAGCGTGTCTAGGAGTGCATCATTCAGACCATCTCTCGCGCATAACCACCCACTGCCAATGACATAGGTTGAGATGTAGTTCTTAGCTAAGAGGCGAACCCTTACAAGATCCAATCCTGAGAGTCTATCAATAACAAATGGGAATAATGGCCTATAGGTAACAAGAAGATTGGACTTGTCCTGCGACGCTTTAGTTACTACTCGTGCGGATGGATAGGTAGCTATCAGCACCCGCTTCACTGTAGTGTTGGTCTGGTCTGTATCCGACTGTGGACCTATTTCCACTCGACTCTCTAGTCCTTGGATAGTCATATCTCTTGGAGCTAGTTCTTGTAAACGCTTGACTATCTGAAGAAGTGTCGTCATATTCCTACCTTCGACTTATTCGGTTGACAGACTGCACAGAAGAATTTGTCAGTCTTATTCTTTTGGATGCTTGAGTAAATATGATTTGAGAGGCTATTTTGAAGTTTCTTCAACTTCTTCCTCTTCAGTTTCATCATCGGCGTAGAGTTCTTCTAGTTCCTTACTAATCTCTACCGTTTCTGGTTCTTCCTCAATGACCTCAAGCTCCGGCTCAGCTTCAATCTCTTCGAGTTCTGGCTTATCCTCGATTACTTCAAGCTCTGGTTTATCTTCAATGACTTCAAGTTCTGGTTCTTTCACTTTCTTCTTCTTTTCTTTCTCTGGCTTGGCCTTCTTGGTATCAACCTCTGAGATTGTCTTCTCTACAGCCTTACCGCTCCTCTTCTTAATCTTCCAGAATTCTGTCCTAGCAGCTCGAAGCCTGTCTATTTTTCTGTAATCGACCTGTTGTGGATTCTGACTCTTTCTGAGTCTGATACGTTCACGCTTGAGAGCTTTCTGTTTGTTAGTCATCGACGGTCACCGTTGCGTTCAAAGCGACGTGCTTCTGATTTGTTTTATTAATGTGTCGTAAGCAACAGAAGACAGGATTATGCAAGCCGGAGCAAATTCTTTAAGAAACCCCAAGCTCTCTGTCCAGTGGGGCCGTAGTCTAGCCTGGATAAGACACCAGCCTCCGGATAACCTGTATCTTTCAAATAGTGGTGAGTGAACCTCAACTGAAAGTTACTTCTATGTTCCACCCTTTCCCTGCCAGTGTCACCACCATCTAGCATTTTCGAAAAAATACTAAACTTAGCAAGGGCTTTGTCAACTATCATCGGGATGGGATCCCTCCTGAAGACCGGGCTTCCTTCTCCTGTCCTGATGTTGGAACATCACTTCCAACGACAGAGAAAGTTTCCACAGTTTTTACCACGGCGGGGTCATTATCACTCTCACCAGTTCCATCACTGAAACCAGCAAGGTCCGATTGGACAAAGTGAACAGCCGCGGACTCTCCAGAACTCGATGTTAATTCTTTCTTAGAGAGTAAGGACTTCCCTTTGGAAGAAGGCTTCTTCTTTCGGGCTTTCAGCCGCGCACGTCGGGCTCTTTCAAGAACCCTAGTCCACAAACCTAGTCCTCTCACAGAGTGCAGTGACTTTGTGAGCGTTAACATGCGTGCAGCAATATTGATACTACCATTTTGATCAGCATTGATACTGTATCCACATGACGGACAATGGAAGTAGTTCTGCCTGGGTCTCTTACCCTTAGCACCACACTTCCAGCACATGATGGAGGTCCACGACTCTGGAACAGCTCTTAACCGAGAGTCCTTTCCATCAACCTTCCAGCCAAGCTGAGCCAGTCCATGTTTCAGACTATCTGTAATCCTAGCAAAGGCCCATGAGTGTATCATTCCTCTGAACCTTCGCCCTCGGTAGTTTCCGCGTTTCGCACGCATTCGTATATTTTTCAGGCGACCAATGGCAACGTAGAGTGTGTATTTCTTGGATAGTTCAGAGATGTAATCGAGAAGCTGTCGTACAAGAACCCTGTCATACTCACGAGCAACATTCTCCCGCTTGGAGCGCATTTGACGGAGTTTCCCAGCAACCCTGTCGGATGATAGTCCATTGTTTCTCCGAGTGTACATCTCTCGCTGTAGGTCTGCAACAAGTCTATCATATTTCTTAATGACCGCGATCTTTTTCCTCTGGACAAAGTAGCAGGTTTCTCGTGTCTTTTCAGGAGTGAGAAGGGTTGAGCAGGCAGCCTTCTCAATACCAAGGTCAATTCCAAGAATGGCAACAGGAAGATTCTCCTCTTGAATATCATCAAGAGTTATTCTGACTGCAATAGTCGTCCACCACTTTCCTGTAAGGTCTGCGAAGAGCTGAACCGCCTTCACTTCACCACGTCGAATCTGATTCAGATGAAAAGGTGATATCTTGAGAGGAATGCTTAATCGATCATGACGGGTCCTTCTTTCTTGCACTGAATCGAGAGAGTCCCTGATATCCAACCACCATCGAGAAACAGAGGTCTTCTTTTCAATCAGTTTGAATCTCTGGGAGAATACCCATCGTGGAATCCGTCTACTACATGTATTCGTAGTAGGACGAGAGGTATTCCATCCATTCTTTTTTTTCAGTTTGAGATAGCTCTCATAGAGGGCGACAGCAGTCTGTCGACACTCTGTCATTTCGTTCTGGGAAATTCGGGGGAATCTAACTTTGAAATCATGAGGGACAGTCAACCTCTGGCTATATCCAGCTTTGACATTGAGGGCAGTCATGGTGAGTTTATCCAAGTTTCCATCATGAATTCTATCTTTGTTCTTACCTGTTAGTAACTTGTCTTCATTTTGTTCAATTATTCCAAGAAATGCACGAACTACTCTGGTATCTCGTCCAACGGTTTGTCTAAGTCTTTGCCTAGTCCTCTCAGTCATAGACTCCCATTTGATTGGGACCTTTACTGCGATTGTGACACCCTTAGACCGAGCCATTATCATTCGCCCACGTATTTAAAGTTCTGACCCATCTCTTGAGCCAGTCAAGTTCACTCCCATTCTTGTTCCCAAGGATGGTTATGTACTCGTACAATAACTCATATTTGATGTATTTAAAGTTATTAAGCTAATTAATTCGACAATTGTTTGATATGATGAAACACTGGAATAACGTGTATTTGAATGAATTTTACTAATGGATAACAACTATAAGTACTTGCAAGAAACAGGAATAAATACCTCATACAGGATGATATAATGCCAAGAAAACGCGGCCGACCTCGGAAAGTGCTCCCCTCCCATCCAAACAGAGTGATTTCGACTGCAATGAGGAGAGGATTATCATCAGCCGTAGATTTACAGATGGCAATCAAGAACAAATACACAATTGGCCTATACCAGAGTTCCCAAGGGATACTCTCTGATGCGATGGATGATTATTACAAGACAGTCAAATCTGGAAAAGCTGACCACTCGAAAATAGTTCAGGCAGAGAACAATGTCAGACGCAACGTA
>JAUWOU010000169.1 GCA_030612005.1 Candidatus Thorarchaeota archaeon
CATTGAGGAAGCTCTGAAGTTCTTTGCTGACATCCCAAAGATTGCCGATCGACTGACGACCTTGAATGATGTTGGACTTGGATATTTGGGCCTTGGACAACCAGCAACAACTTTGAGCGGTGGAGAAGCGCAGCGAATGAAACTCGCTTCCGAGCTCGCACGCAGAGCGACTGGAAACACTTTGTACTTGATGGATGAGCCGACTACAGGTCTTTCAGCCTCTGATGTTCATGTCCTTCTTGGTGTTGTCAATCGTCTGGTTGATGCTGGGAATACTGTAGTGATTGTCGAACATAATCTTGAGGTTGTGAAGACTGCGGACTGGTTGATTGATCTTGGGCCAGATGGTGGCGATGGTGGGGGCGAATTGGTTGCAGCCGGAACTCCAGAAGATGTTATGCGCGTCAAAAAGTCATATACTGGGAAGTATCTCAAGAATGCCCTTACGGGACCTGATGTACAACATGGTCCTATCATTTGAAAAAAGAAGGGCGAAGGCTGACTGCTAATGACAGCCTTACGAATTTTTCCAATTCACTTGCTGGTTTCTTAAAATTTCAATCCTAACAGATGCATTGTTTCTATATCAACAAACCCATGCTTTCTGGTTGTTTCCAATAGTAGTGTTTCAGAAGTTCTAAACTCTACAAGTATATTTTCCCCAATTGCTGTGTTCTTCCTGAGATTATCCAAACAATAAGCTAGAACAGGTTCGGAAAGTACATGATTGTGAGCAGGATCAAGCATCATCTCAATTCTGTGTGGAGAGCCTTCCTGTCGACTAGGAGAAACAGAAACATGACCTACAGGATTTCCTTCATTATAGATTAACCACTCATGATGCTTGAACTTGAGTAGACGTTTAGCTATTGGTCGAATCATACGAATCAGTAAAGGTTTGAAATATTTCCTTTTGTCTACAGGGTGAAAAACTTGAACATTCTCAGGAGTTACTCTCAGATCTAAATCATATCTTGCTTGATTGGATTTCTTACTCCTGTCACTTTTTATTATATCGTATCCTTCAGGGAGATTCATCAATGGAGTTTCGGAAGGTTTCTTGAAATCTAATTTTTGTCTAGTTATACTATCAAAATGAATGAAGCCTAAACTCCTGTATAATTTGTAGGCTGGTTCATTTTCGTCCAAAACTTCTAAGACGCAAAGCTTTGCTCCAAGTTCCCTCGCATGATCTATTGCAGCTGTCACAAGTCTTCTAGCTAGCCCGCGACGTCGATAATCGGGATGAGTAGCTACCATAGCTACTTCCCAATGGAAGATACTATAGCCAATATTCACGGAGGCAACAATTACTCCATCTTTATTTTCAAAAACAAATCCGTCCATACTGTGTTTATATTTTCTTGAAAAAATCCCTAGGAAATTGAAGAGGGGACGTATAGATTTGAATTCGTCAAATATCACTTTGACATTCAGACCCTTTGATTCCAATTCTTTTTCAAAAACAATTTCTAACAGTGCGATGATGTCTTCATGATCATTCTCAAAATCCCATGCACGCATCTTTAATTCGCTATTATCCAGTTTGGTAGTCACACTCATTTACTGCACCTTCTTTCACATTATCATTGATTTGATAGTGATAATAATTTAATCATCAAATCTTCCATTCTTGAATTGCACTTAAACATTTGGGTATCAAATCAATTTGATGGTTAATTTTATATGGTCTTGGTGAAAGTTTGCTTCAAGGATAATATAGGATGAGATAGAAGTGAGCAAATCAGGAAAATTCGAAGTAGACTATAAGAAACTGAAGGCACAAGGGAAGAAAACTCTTGAGAGAGTGAATGAAGTTTACAAAGTTGAAACCAGGTATGCTATCATTCTAGCAATCAATAATTTTGGTCCATCTAATATTAAGAAACTTGCTAGGATTCTAGGTAAGAATGAGGCTACAATCTATCATCATTTGAAAGATCTAACTAGAGAACCTGAATTACTAGTAGTTGACAACAAGAAAACTCGGGAGAATAAAGGAATTTACTATAAACTTTCTAAAATGGCTGAACGTAATTTTGGCGGTCCTCCTCTCGAAATATTAGAAACAAAAATGCAGGAAGCGTACGAGAAAATATTGGAACAGACAGATGAAGAAATCGCTAAGATGTACATGAAGATGATTTCTGAACATCCAGATTTGGGTAATCTTACAGAAAAAGAAAGAAGGAGTATTGCCTATAATCGCAATTTGGAAAATATTATGCTGACCAATATGGAAACAGCTGAGAAAGCTTTCAAAACGGGATCTAAACCCACGAATGAAAATTATCCCCTCGGAAGCATATCCAATTTTCCTCTGGATATGAAGATTTCAAAACCTCGACATCTTTTTCAGATTCTTAGTTTCTGGACAGAAGCTGCGGCGAAATTTGCTAAATTGAAGTTGGAAATTGCTAAAGAAATGGATAAAGAGAATATAGCTGAAGATCAAAGGATAGATATTCATTATCATGTGGTTGGTGGAGAAATAGCAGAATTTGAGTTTGAATAAAGATTAGCAAGGAAAAATCTCGTTAGTTATGAACCGCGCGCTCATCTCCGATTAATCGATATTTCGTTCAAATAATACTAGACAAAAGCTCACAAATTTGTTTCCAATATCGACTCATACCCACATAAATTGGTTTTCAAACTCTTTTAGTCCTTAAAATTCAGGAAAACGGCACTCATAATACCTTAAATCTGTTAAATACCGATTAGGTTCCTTTATGGCTGCAAATTTAAACAGCGAACGTAATACTCACACATTATATAACAGCAATCTTAGAAATATCATCTTGCTTGCACAATCACGAACCCCGTGATTATCTGCCGGGAGGACAGACACTGCAATGATTCAGCGAGAGGAAACCTTGAACACAACACCCGCGATATCCAACGACAGGCCCTCCACCGTACGAGAGTCTGACCTCAGGACTCGCCTGAGAACTTTTCCGAGAGATGCTCAGTCATGGTACTCACTCGGTTCTCTATTAAGATCAGGTGACAGACTTGAAGAGGCAGAATCTTCACTTCGGAGGGCCATCTCTCTCAATCCGGGTCCTACTCATTTCTGGGATGAACTTGCTCGAGTTTTGATGGATATGGGTCGTATTGAAGAAGCGTACCAGCTCTATGATGGTGGTGCTAGAAGTTCATCCACATCGCTCAAGAAAGAGCTTGAAGATCTTAGGCAACTCAAACGCAAAGTAGACGTTGAAGATACCTCGCCCTGCATCGCATGTCCTGATTATTCGTATTATGGTTGTTCCAAGGGTCAGACGTGTAATGCAATTATTCAATGGCGTTCCAGAGCTCAGCACTTATCAATCCGGAAACGAGCCTAATTCTCACTGGAAGCCTATTCCGAATCACTGATTTGGCATGGAGTTTTTCAATGGTACGAAGCATAACCATGGATGATACGATATGTCTGACCTTTCTAAACTAGTAAGTGACTTGCCCGATCAGCCAGGAGTATATCTCTGGAAGGATGAGAAGGGCACAATTCTATACATTGGGAAGGCAAAGATGCTGAGACGACGTGTTGGTTCTTACATGAGAAAACGAGGTCTATATCGTAGAACTTGGGAAATGATGCAGCACGCAAGAGACCTTGAAACTATCATTACCAATACTGAGCGTGAGGCTCTCGTGCTTGAACAGACTCTCATCAAAAAACACCAACCTCGCTATAACATCGCTTTGAAGGATGATAGGCGTCATGCTTGGATTCGTGTGCATAGAGAAGATAAGATTCCAACTTTCGAGATAACACGAGATGCTGAGAAAGATGGTGCTACTTACTTTGGACCCTATGGTAGTACGAAGAGACTGGAACGCTTCATGGATACGATCCGAAAATTAATTCCCATCGCGATGTGCAAAGAGCCAGAGAAGGTAAAACGTGCTTGTATGGATTATCATTTAGATAGATGTGCAGGACCTTGTGAACAATTCATCTCTCTTGAGGAATACTGTATTCTCGTCGAGCAAATGTGTATGTACTTGGATGGTAGGTCTGAGGATCTATCTCTTTTCATCAAGGATCACATGGATAAAGCCTCAGACGCCATGGAATTCGAAAAAGCTGCCGAACTTCGCGATAGACTTGACGATATCGAGATTATCATGAGCCGCCAAAAGGTAGTGGAGTTTGAGGGTGCAAATAGAGATATCATTGGAATTTCGCGCACTGAGCAGGCTGCACTTGTAGAGCTGTTGATTGTAAGGAATGGTCGGTTGATTGGACAAGATAATTTCTATTTCGAAGTAGACTTGGATGTGAAGGATGCTGACGTGCTCACTGCATTCATTGAGCAATTCTATTTTGGTCTACCTCGACTTCCAGATGAGATTATCCTGCCTTGCCCACTTCCTAATATGGAACAATTCAGTACTTGGTTGAGTGAAACCAATGGTCATGATGTCAAGGTCTCTAAGGCATTGGATCCTCGAACACGCGAGCTGGTTGAGATGGCAAACAAGAATGCTCATCGGGCTCTAAGGAAGATGTTGATATTAGGTGAGAGTAAGGATGAGATTGTCAATGAAGGTGTTAAGGAGTTAAAGGAAGCTTTTGGTCTCAGTCAGGCTCCCATGCATATTGAGGGATTTGACATAGCAAATATCCAGGGAACTGATCCTACTGGCTCTTGTGTTGTATTCAT
Organism: Candidatus Thorarchaeota archaeon; assembly: GCA_030612005.1. GTDB lineage: Archaea > Asgardarchaeota > Thorarchaeia > Thorarchaeales > Thorarchaeaceae > SMTZ1-45. The sequence continues at coordinate 4,674 of JAUWOU010000169.1, forward strand.
GAATGGTGAGCCCCTCAACAAAAGATATCGAATGTTCAAAGTTCGAATCAAAGAAACCCCTGATGATTATGCTATGATGCGGGAAGTTGTATATAGAAGATACTTTGGAGTTCTCGAACGAGGTCATACTTTACCTGACTTGATTTTGATTGATGGCGGAAAAGGACAACTCAATGTGACTATTGATGCTCTAAAAGAACTTGGATTGGAATATGTCCCTGTTGCAGCTGTGGCTAAGAGAGAGGAGCGAATATTTACTCGAAGCAATCTTGATGGTGTTGTCTTGGATGATGATTCAGATGGTCTCAGGCTAATCCAGCATATCAGGGATGAGGCGCACAGATTCGCACAAAAATATCACCACAAACTCCGTGAAAAACGGTTTACTGGGTCTATCTTGGAAGAAGCTCCGGGAATTGGTCCCAAACGACGGAAAATTCTCCTTGAGAAGTTCGGAAGCTTCGAAGGCGTCAGACAAGCCACCATCCTAGAACTCTCACAGGTCGAAGGAATGTCCAAGTCCTCAGCAGAAGGTCTTAGAAAATGGCTTGATGATGAAAAGTCGTCATAGTATTTCGTTGTTCGGTAGAAAGAAATACTCCAGTTTTTCTCTAAATCTATACTCTTGAAACAGGTAGTAGATACTAATGGTCGTCAAAGTGTTCTTAACAGTAATTTCAGAACCCGGACGAATCAAAGAGGTCTTTACATCGCTAAAATCCTTTGATGAAGTCGACTTTGTATGTATTGTTGATAGCGGACCCTATGATATTGTTGCACTTGTAGAAGTTGATACTCTGGATGGATATCGAGTCCTAATTGAAAAGGTTGCTGCACTACCAAATACTGAAGATTTTGAGTCATTCATCACTGTTGACAAGCGCCATCATTTAGGATGATATCTTCATGTCGTCGGTTGCTTCTTCTTCCATAGATCATATACAATACTAAGCCTATCATGGTTAGAATGACACCTAGCTGAAGTACGACATAATCCAAAGACGGTATGAGTGCAAAGCAAAATATGAAACCCAAAATTGGAAAGAGGGGGAAGAGAGGTGCTTTGAAGGTTCCAGGAACGCTGAGTCCTTTTCTACGCAGAATTATGACTGAAAAGTTTACGATTCCCTGGGCGACGAGGTATCCAAAAACAGCTAATTGCGCAACTAACACAACATCTGCAGTCATGGCAAAAAGGCTCACCAGAATTAGTACGAGAATAAGTGCAGGAATTGGAGTCCTGAATCGCTTGCTTACACTTTCGAAGGATTTGGGAAGGAATCGGTCGCGCCCCATCGAATAGACTATTCTAGCGCCTGCTAGGAATGTTGCATTCAGCGCTGCATAATTTGACGCAGCCATCCCTGCGAGTCCGAGAATTTGTGCCCATTGTCCCAACATCACCGCGTACACATGAGCAATCGGCGTAAATGTCTGAGCGATTTCTAGATATGGTACAACACCCACCAGTACAAGTGATGCTGCCATGTATACTCCTGTACCAATCACTACTGTAAGAAATATTGCCCTTGGTACATTCTTTGCGGGTTCTACAATCTCTTCAGATGCTGAAGTAACTAGTTCAAAACCAACGAAGGAGATGTAGATGAACGCGATGGTTGCCATAAAGGCTGGAAAGCCAGCATTCTCTGCGAAGAGGGGAGTGAGATTAGCGGGTTCAATGAACATCAATCCAATTACGATGAAAGAGAAGAGAATGATTGCCTGAGCGATATTTAGGATTCCAAGTACACCAGAAACGCTCTTGACGCTAACAAGATTAGTGATGAAGGTGATCGCAATGATGACTAGAGCCATTACTGCAATGAATTGTGTTCCATTTGGAATAAAGATAACAAGAGTATGCGCCACAGCCAAAGCATAGAGACCACAAGCAACGATGTTTCCAATCATGAGAAACCAGCCTGTAAGAAAGGCTGGGAGTCCTCCAAGAGTGTCATGAGCAAAGGTGTAACCCCCACCTTGCTTGGGAATAGAGCTAGCAATCTCAGCATAGTTGACCGCAGTAAACATTGCGACAATTCCAGTGACCAGATATGCAAGGACAAGTGCGGGTCCAATCATTCCTGCGGCAGTTCCGGAAATGACATAGATACCACCCCCCAACATAGCTCCGAGACCAATATTCGTGGCACCAACAAGACCAAGATGACGTGCGAACTTTTCTCCGCCATGTGCATCATCTGGGCTAATTACCATTTGGATTACGACCTTTGATTTAAAACAGAACCCCATAGGGTTGGTTATCTTAGCCCCTCTTTTTGCGCTTCTTTTGAAGGTTGTGAATTGCTCATTATTGATAGCGCCAACAGGATATTATCAAACCCACCCAAACCCTACAATTTAAATG
>JAUWOU010000245.1 GCA_030612005.1 Candidatus Thorarchaeota archaeon
GTCTACAAATCCGAGAGTTGCAGACCACTCCGTTGCTCTTGGACCTAAGAAATAGACAGACCTCTCTGCACCAAGATTATCAGCTTGATCAATAGTTCTTGATATCATATCTACAAAGGCGGACCTGCTAGTTGCAAATACCGTATATGCAGCGGTCCATACATCATCTTTGCGATCTCTTTTAGTCATACAATATAACCCAACTGCATTACCTACTTCATCAATGATTACCTTGATTATTGCATCTTTCAATAAACGATTGAGCCCTTCTGAACTTTTGAAGTCAAATTGCCAAGCCAATGGGAATGTAGTGCTTTCAACAAGCTCGGGATTTGAAAGAAGAATTTCATGTAACCTAGTTGCATCTATCTTAAGAGGCTTGAAACTTGGACTTGGTTTTGAATGAGCAGGATACGGTCTGTAGAGTCTAAAGTATCCCGTTGTGTCCGCCTTGATGAATCCAGATCTATCTGCAACTAATTGTGACGCTTCATTTCGAGAACTTGTAGCGTACCAAAGAGTAATGATTCCTTGTTTTCTGGCAGCATCGACAACTGCATTATTTATTGTTGAACCCAGTCCCTTCTGTCTGTGTCCCTCTTTGACTCTGAGTCCTTCCACCCAACCAATCGTTGTACCTTCTACTTTCTCAAGATTTGCTAATGCGACTAGCTCTTTATCTTGAAAAATCCCAAGAGGAGTAGACAACGAATCAGAAATCCATGTTGGAAAGATTTCCGGAACGTAATCATTTCCTTCCCAGATGGTTTCACAGAGTGTCTTTACTTGATCATGATCTTCAATGACCAATTCACGAAAGCCGTCAGACATAATTTTTGAAGCCGCTTGTATTGCTTAAGAATAATTTGAAGTGACATCTCGACAGTCCTGTTTCATTCTCGATTCTGGAAGATTAAGCAATAGTGATGATGGACATTAGAAACATACGTAGTGGGATATCCCCATATACCCAATTTCTTGTTATCTTGACACCAGATCATCTCTTGCTGAAGCCAATAATCTTGGGACATTCTTCTTGCTAAATCCCATGCAATGGGGCGCATACGCCCATCAACATCTCGCATATTCTGAACAATGATGGTAAGGTATGCCCCTTGCTTGAGGAGTGGTTTCAGATTGCTCAGGATTGTAGCTAGTTTATTGATGTACTCCTCGTAATTCTCGATGTTTCCGAGGTCTCTATTCGACTCGCTATAGTGTTGCCTGAGACCCTTTTTTTCTCGTGCCTTGTGAACTGAATCACTCCCACCACGAGACTTCCTCAACATATTCCAATACGGTGGTGATGTTATTAAATAATCAAACTTAGGAGTTTCACCATTGAACTGTTTTTCTAAAAGTGAGATAGCATCTTGAGCGTCACCAACGATAAGATGATGCTGAGAATTTCCTTTTATCTGAGCAATGTACTCCTGACCAGTCTGAGCGAATTCTGAATTTAGTTCAATACCAACTGAGTTTCTAGAAGATTCCTTACAAGCTATTAGTGTGCTCCCTACTCCAGCAAAGGGATCTAGAATCCACGACTCACTTTTAGTGAAGAAACCAACAAATCGTTTCACTAATTCTTCAGGAAACTTTGCGGGATGCTCAAGCTGAGCAGAGGATCTAGAACGGGGATTTATAACAAACCAAGACTTGGTGGCTTTTATCCACTCTTTCCCGTCTAAATCGTTGAGAGTATTGTCAGGTTTCCGACGCAAGGTTTCACCCAATTAGAGTGATATATGATGAGTATAAAACAGTAGCCAATAAATCGGACAAAGCTGGAAATTACATTAATAACTATTTTAAGGAACTTGAAAATTAATTGGTCTTTATATACTAAAAGATGACCATAATAATGTGAGGTTGACCTGACACGAATTATGACCTCGCAGAGTCATTCCCAGTGCCGCTCTTGGGAGCACTTCACTCTGGTGTCCAAGATTGTGCAATTAACAATGAACGGTCATAAATCTAGCTTCTTTCAAATGTCTTAATCAGGGTCCTGAATCAGGACTCTGATGATTCGGTTAATTCCATTCTTAACAATACAAGCACAATATGATGTAATCCACTCTAAATGAAGGGCCAATACAATTTCGTTTGGAGTTTCTTCCTTTCTCAAAGAGGTTGAGTAATCGGAGCTGGTGGATTATTGATTGTATCACGAACAAAGAAAGAAGCCGATTACCTCAATTCGGGGTACTGTCTGCCGTCTATGCATACATGCGGGAGGATTCTGATATGTCAACCTCTGCGTTCATAGAATTTATGGAGGCATTCAAAGGCATGTACCAGAAGCTTGCTGCAGACCTTGCTTTTTCAATTACTGAGCGAGCGGTGTTCATGGTGACAGGAGAGCGTACACAACTAGGTCTTGCATACAAAGGAAAATCTAGTCATGCCCCTCATTGCGAATCAAACAGGAAGACCTTAATTTGAAAATATGAACACTTTCTATCCGGACGTGTGAAAATGAACTCCAACTTAGAGCAAGTCCTTGCTGAAATAATCTCTTACCTTAACAAATTGCACGAGATGGTTATAGCTACACTTGGGCAATCAATTAAGGTCTTTGAAGACTTTGATATCGATCGAGCAGAACAAGCCATGGAAACATCAGCTGATATCGAAAATCTTCATCACACCATAGAAGATATGGCATTTGGTGCTATCGCTACATTTCACCCTCAAAATATTGACCTAAGACGTTTGATTGCTTACATTCATACTTCTGGTAGCCTACATACAGTTGGACGATTCGCTTACAAAATAATGGAAATAGTAACTCTGAGTGACGGGCTGGACCATTACAAGGAACTTGTGACTCTTCCGTACCTTTCAGAAATCGCTATTACTGCTCTTGGTGTAAGTGTCCGCGCTGTACTGGAGGAGGACCTGAACGAAATCAGCGAGCTAGAGAAACTTGAGGCACAAAGTGATAATGAAGCAACAGAGATGTTCCAAGAGATTGCTACTTACTTGAACAAACGACGGGACATAAGCAACATATCAATGCTATACGTGATAGTTGGTCGATATTTTGAAAGAGCCGCAGATCAAGCAATCACAATTGCAGAGTCAGCAGTATTCCTAGTAAGTGGTGAACGAAAGAAACTTGGTCTCGCTTACAAAGGTGTAGATGATTTGAGTGACTTAGTAATTGATATCTAGAAACTACTCTCTCTTCTTGTCCTTATCGGATATTATTTTCTGCACTAGTTCTCTGAAAGCAGAATCAACATTTGTATTCTCAGTTGCACTTGTCTGTAAATGTATCAATCCACGAGCTTCAAGCATACCCTTGATCTGTGCTGAAGTTATCACAGTTTCTAGGTCAATCTTATTCTCAATAGCAATAACTGGGATTTTACCTGCTGATGAATAGAGTGCAGTAAGCCATTCATCAATATTTTGAAAGGTTTCTAATCGAGTCCTATCAAAGACAAAAAGTGCAGCCGAAGAATTGGCACAATATTGTTCACGTAACTCGGCAAAAGACTCTTGGCCCCCAAGGTCCCAAATTACCTGCTTGTGGACTACTCCATTTATTTCAAGTTTCTTAACGTGAAGAACCGCCCCAATAGTTCGACCCACATCAGGACTAAGGCTATCATAGACATAACGTTGCACTAGAGAAGT
>JAUWOU010000053.1 GCA_030612005.1 Candidatus Thorarchaeota archaeon
AATATCAGCTTCTCCAAGTTTTGTCCCAGGTGAATCATAATCCCCAACTGACATTGCTACTGTAATGCCTAATGTTTCATACTTCTTAAAATCTGCATACTTTTCACGGGCAAGGGATTTTAGAGGAACTAGGTATAGTGCTTTGCCACGACCGTCTAATATTGCCTTCAACATGCAAATTTCAGCAACCAACGTCTTTCCAGAGCTGGTAGGAACTGCAAGTACAAGATTTGAACCTTCTAAGACTCCTGTTTTAAAGGCCTGTTCTTGAGGAGGGAAAAGTTTCGTTATCCCTAAACTCTGAAGATGACTGATTACTTTCTTGTTAATAGCGAGCTCCTCTAGGCGTGTCATAAAATTCCTCACAATTTTCTAGTAGCCAGTATTTAGATTCAACTCTGAGAACGACGTATTTTGCCATCTCTTGGGCTATAGAGTATTCCCTCTGATAGAAGTTTGTCGATTACATTTTCAGCTTGTTCACGTGCAAGACCCATAGAAACAGCTCTTTGAATTAATGCATCTTTGTTAATCGTGGAAGTTCCTTCAGACTCTATATCTTTGATTGCTTTGATAATGACGTCAGAAGAACTTCTTTGAGAAGCACTCATCTTTGAAACAAGTTTGTCAATGTCAATCTTGCCAGTAACCCTATCAAGGGCTACCATTCGTAGGGAATCTTCCATCAATCGAACTGCTGCTTGAGCATCCTCTTTGGATACCTTCGGTTGCAGTGCCATTTTTGCTCTGGCTTCTGCAAGACGTACAAGAGATTCCAATTGTCGAGCAGTGATTGGGACTGCGGCTCCACCCTCTGCACTCTTCCGTAAACCAACATAGAAATTCTCAATGACTTCTGAAGCTTCTGTTGTTAGTTGAGGAAGTACATAGCGATTGGCGTAAGCGATGTATTTCTTTAGGAAATCTTGTGATACCGGAGGAGTCGCAGGAGAACTTTTAGCTTTCTTCATTTGATGCATATTTAGGATAAATTGTGCAAGTTCACGGTCTTTAGTTTCCTCAATAGTGTCAACCATAATCCAAACTAAGTCAAATCTAGATAGTATTGTAAATGGAAGTCTAATATTATCTTGAACTGATAGTGAAGATTCGTATCTACCCAATGTGGGATTGGCTGCAGCAAGTATTGATGTTCGCGCATTGAGTGTAGCTATGATTCCTGCTTTTGCAATACTAACTGTATGTTGCTCCATTGCTTCATGTATTGCAGTCCTGTCGATAGGATCCATTTTGTCAAATTCATCAATACAGGCAATACCTTGGTCTGCTAGTACAAGTGCTCCAGCTTCAAGGGTCATCGCTCCTGATTCAGCATCGTGCATAACAGCTGCTGTAAGACCTGCAGCGCTGCTACCTTTTCCTGATGTGTACAGAGCTCGAACTGCTAAACCAGAAACAAACTTCAGAATCTGACTTTTTCCTGTTCCAGGATCTCCAATCATGAGAATATTCGATTTCCCACGTAATTTTGTTCCATCAGGAAGAGTCTTACTGACACCACCAAAAAGCAGCAAGGCGATAGACTCCTTTATGGTTTCATGACCTTTAATTGAGGGTGCGATGGATGCAATAATTCTTTCATGTACGTACGGATCCTCTGAAAGTTCTTTGATTTTCTTCTCATCATCTTCAGAAAGCTCAACCTGTTCATGTTCTTTTTCAGTGACTTCAACACCGATAGCTTCAATGAATATATTGAACGTAGCCAATCTTCCTCCTCTTCTGGAAAAATCAGGTGTTGTCTGAAGAATTCCTGTTACTTTAACTAAATCTCCAGGACGAGAAACATCTACTATATCTCCCTCTAGAATGATATCAATAGAACGAGGCATTTGGCCAGGAGGTAGCTCATCAGGAGATTCTTGGATTCTAACTTTCTGCCAGTCCCGAAATTGGGATTCTTGAGCGAGGAGTCTCATTGGAGTCTTCTTATCGCATAGTGGACATCTTACTGGTTCAGTATACCTACCCTCTTCCTGTGTTTGTGGGATTTTTTCATCACAGATTCTACATTGAAACATTGCTTGAACTAGAAGAGGTTTTACCTCACTGGCTCGCATCATTATACCACTAACACGTACTAGTTTTCCAATGTGTTTGGATCGGATTGCACGTAATGGGACATGCTCTGTATAGTTACTAATTCTGGCTTTGAGTGATGCAGCATCAATACTGCTAACATAATCAGGATCTTCAACCCGTAAAACGGCTAAAAGAGCACTATTAATTGTTTCAATGAATTTTGATGGTTCTTCTGCAGCAAGCGCCATGAAGACGTTGTCAAAGCTAATTAGGTCTTGAAAATCGATGGTCAGTGATAGTTCATCATTGATTGACATCCGTTGAACCTTAGTCCAGTAGATTAGAGATCCTTCGTCATCCTTGTATGTTCTAAGAAACTCTTCAAACCGTTCTTGAGATTCATCGTAACTGGACATGTTTTTTTCTCCTCGGATTTTAGTTGGGAACAATCGGATAATTGTGTTTATTCTGACTCTTAGTTCTCCAGGTTTTGTATTTAAGGACCGTTCCCCGAAACCTAGACATTCTTGGACATCGAGTCCGGAATGATGTTCGGTTCCTGTTTCATCGAGGCTGCTCTCTGTAGATTTAAAGAATCCGCTAAGAGTCTTACTTCCTCTCCACAGGCGTTTTCAGTCTCCGGCAAACTGACGGCGACTAAGTTCAGTGCAGCATTGAGATCCCTGTCGATTTCAAACCCACACTGTTCACATTTATACTCCCTCTCTGACAGAGAGAGTTCTTTCTTCCTGTGCCCACACTGCGAACACATCTTTGAGGACGGAAACGTCCTTGAAACGACGACAAGCTCAGAACCGTACCACTGGCACTTGTACTCCAGCTGTCGTCTGAACTCGTAGAACCCCACATCAGCTATCACTCGCGCTAACCTTCGATTCCTCATCATCCCAGACACACACAGGTCTTCGATCACTACCTTACTGTGGCTCTTGGCAAGGTAGGTCGTCACCTTGTGTAGTGTGTCCTGTCGAATGTTGAAGACCTTAAGGTACATCTTTGTAAGTCGAAACTTGGCTCTTTCTCGGTTCTTGCTCCCCTTCTGTTTTCGTGACAGGCTCTTTGAGAGCTGTCTTAATTTCCTCAGTCTTCTTCCCATGGCCCGTGGATTTGCAAAGGTTGTCCCATCCGAGAGTGTGGCAAGGGTCTTTACTCCCAAGTCCACTCCCACTGGTACTCCTCTTATGGGCTTTGGGTCAAGGATGTTCTCCTCCACAGTAACTGAAACAAACCACCTGTTGGCCCGTCGTCGCACAGTGACTGAGAGTATCCTTCCACTATAGTAGCACTTCCTCTTCTCCTTGATCCGGACCTTTCCAATCCGTGGGAGCTGGATTGCTCGCTCATGGAACCTGATGGTTCCATACAATCTGAAGCTGTCCCTGACACCCCTCCTCTTGAAGCGAGGGAATCCTATCTTCTTCCCAGACTTGAGTCCTCGATAGAAATTCTTGAAGGCTCGATGAAGGTCTCTCAGGGCTTCCTGGGGTGCACACTTGGAGGTTTCGTACATCCATGAGAACTGTGACTTTTTCAGAGAGTTGAGGAGCTTGTTCTGCTTCATAGCATCAGTGAACCGTTCGTCGCCTTGCTTGTTCTTGTATCTAGCAATTCGTTGTTCGAGCCCCCAGTTATAGGTAAAACGAGCTACTCCTGCATGTTGAGAAAGGGAGGACCTCTGGGAGTTGTTGGGGTCCAGTTCATACCTGTAGGCTCTATTAATCAACATGAGAGTCAGAAAATAGTGTCTGTTGATGAATTTAAGCTCATACAGAAACTCGCAGGTTACTTCACACAATTGTTTGATGAATGTCTAAGATTTTCCAAGTTTTCTGTAGCTGTTTAAGGACACTAATACTCATAGCTTATTCCATCACGTTTTGGCGCCATCCAGATAACAATTCTACAAGCTCTTCACATAACCAACGTTCCTCATGGGCCATCTGATTTTTCTTCTCTTGATATGCACCTGATTTTGCTACTCGTAGAATCTTTGACAACCTTGTTTCAACGAGGAAAGGAGTCATTTTCGTCAATTTTTCAACTTCATCATATTTTCGTGGATCCATTGATGTTTTATCACTCTGCAAACGCAGAGTCTTCCTCGCTATAGCTGTGTAAAGAAATGGCTGAAATGTTTGCAATTTGTGAGGATGTTTTTCTTCTTCGCGATAGAGGTTTTGAAGACGTCTTAGTGATTCATATGCGTCTTCAGGAGTAATGTCAACAGACTCATCTTTGAGTAGCTTCTCTATCACCCAGTTTGGTAAACTGGCATGGTCCCCTTTCTTGAAAGGACCAAATGTTTCCCCTGCAATATTGATTTGTGAAACGTTTTTTTGAAAAATACAATCCCGAGATTCATTAAGGAAAGCCATTTCAAAACGTTTCATCACATCTTTAGAATCCATACATAGTTTCATTTCAGTACACTTTCTCTTTTAGCTTGTATGAGATAAAGACCTTGCTCTATTAATTTAAGTCAAAATGATTAATGACTTGGCTAATTCTTATGTGTACAAGTATCGAGAGAAGCTTTTAAGGAATCAGCGATAGCTCATCAAAATGACTTGTATTGCAACCCAGGAAATTTGTTTAATGGAAGGTAACCCATAATGGATTTAGATTTGTGGACTGAAAAGTATCGACCACCCACCTTAGGTGGTATTATTGGTCAAGAATCGATAATTGAGAGTTTAACAAGGTTTGTAGAAACAAAGGCAGTACCCCATTGTCTTTTTACAGGTCCACCAGGTACCAGTAAGACAACAGCAGCGATGGCAATGGCAAAAGATCTCTTTGGCGATACCTACAATCGTAACTTTATGGAACTAAATGCGAGTGATGAAAGAGGAATTGACGTTGTTCGAAATCAAATCAAGAATTTTGCTAGAACCATGCCGTCCGGAGATGCACCATTCAAAATACTAGTCTTAGATGAGGCAGATCATTTGACTTCAGATGCACAGCATGCCCTTAGACGTACTATGGAATCATATGCTCAATCCTGTCGAATGATTCTGATTTGTAATTACTCGAGTAGGATCATACCTCCAATACAATCAAGATGTGCGATATTCAGATTCTCTCGCTTGAATGAAAGTGGAATCTCTAAACGTTTGAAGTATATAGCTAAGCAGGAAAAAATCACTCTTGATTCAAGTGGAGTTGAGGCAATTTTATATCTGACAGAGGGAGATATGAGAGCTGCAATTAACCTCCTTCAAGCAGCTTCTTCCATCGGTGAAACAATAACCGATAAGACTGTCTACGCAATTGCTGGAAGTGCAAGCCCAGAAACAATAAAGACTATGCTTATAGATGCGAAAGAACAACGACATCTTGAATCTCTAGAATCTCTTAGGAAATTAATCTATAGTGAAGGAGTATCTCCAGTTGATTTGGTAAAACAGATACATAAAGAAATTCAGATTCTTGAATTGTCACATTCACAACAAATGTCGATTTTAGAGCAAATTGCTGAGGCTGAATTTCGAATTGGTGAAGGTGCTAACGGCGAGATTCAGTTGGCTGCGCTAATAGCGCATATAGGTATGGGCAGTGATGCTAGTGAATAATGAGAGTCTTCCTTGGCCTGAGAAACACCGACCAAGGAGTCTTGATCAAATTGTTGGAAACTTAGATACAATAAGTATGATGAAAGCCTGGATTTTATCTTGGAAGACACATACACCCGATAAGCGAGCGATATTATTGATTGGTCCACCTGGGACTGGAAAGACTGCATCTATCGGAGCTCTCGCTAATGATTTAGATATGGAACTGGTAGAGTTCAATTCAAGTGATAAGAGGAATAAAGACAGTATTGAAACTCTTGTTTGGAGAGCTGCATCACAACAGACACTTGACGGAAGAGCAAGGATAATTCTTCTAGATGAGGTAGATGGATTATCTGGTACTAGTGATAGAGGCGGCGTTGGTGCAATTATCAAAGTAATCAAAGATTCTGTTCATCCAATATTGATGACTGCAAATGACCCTAATAGTCCACGACTGAAAGACTTGTATAAAATCTGTCATGTCTATAATTTTGAACCAATTGACTCAGAGGGAATGATTAGAATTCTCACAAGAATAGCTAAAATGAATAAAGCTGAAGTATCCCAAGATGTTGTTGATCAGATTATTGAAAATTCTGCAGGAGACCTTCGTGCTGCCATTTCAGATCTTGAAATATATGTTAAACGAGGTACTACATCACAATCTGTAGAATCAATTTTCAGAGATATCAGACGCGGTACAGAAGAAACTCTTCGTAGATTCTTCATGACAACAGAACCAAAATTGGCAAGGAGAATATTATCAGAATCAGAATTGGACCATGGTTCGTTAATTCTGTGGCTAGAAGAAAACCTGCATCTTCATTTTTTGTCTCCAGAAGAACTGGATAGTGGATTCAATGGTCTTTCATTGGCAGATTTGTCGTTAGGAAGGATAATGAGAAACCAGAATTGGAAGCTTTTAGCATACATGTATGATTTTCTTGCAGTTGGAGTAGCTGGAAGTAGAACAGATACCCCATATAGGAAGGTCAGCTACTCTAAACCCACTTGGCCCCTATTAGTATGGCAAGGAAATAAATCAAGAGATAAGAGGTCAGATGTTCTCACATCTCTATCACAACTAGCTGGAGTTTCAAAACGAAGAGCTACACGGACTCATCTTGATACAATAACAGAAATCATTGGAATGACACCCAGTAGGATTAAAGATTACGCGAATTGGTTGGGTGTGGATAAGGCATCATTGAAGAAGAGAGATAAGAGATAATTCCGGAGAGAGTATTACCTGACTGTTTGATATAATCTAGTCGAGTATTCAGAAGCTTCTGTATTCGTTTCAGTCCATATTTACTAGGTGTAAGTGAAAATGGTACTATGGTCTCCATGAGTATCAAATTTTCAGGAGAGGCCGGTTCAATTCCACCCCGGATTGTTTTCTTTATACCTTGAAGAACCTCAAGAATGACTTCAGGTTCCATATTGTGTAAGCCAATCTCTGTCAACAATGTCACAGTCTTTCGTACAAACTTCCAGAGAAAACTAGTACCAAAAACATCGATGAATGATATTCCGGAATCTGCACCAATTGATATATTGAGTACAGTGGCTACAGTGTTTTGCCGTTCATCAGGTTTAGATAGCATATCAAAATCATTAGAACCAATAAGTAGGGAGATTGCTTTCTTGACTTGATTGTGGTCAATATTCTTCCATAATGGCCCAAGATAGTATCGATAATGGCGCATCAATGCACTGGAACGTGGTCGAAATCCTTCAGGGGCTCTAGTTTTTGCCCATAGTACAATATCTTCAGGAAGATGCTTGTTAATCTGATCAATATTGAGTTGTTTATTAGTTGATATCAATACAAGTTGTCCAAAACTATGGACTCCTCGATCAGTTCTTCCTGAGAGTTGGACAGTTTGTTTGGAGTGAGGTTCCTTGCTCCAAGTTTCCATTGCTTTGATAAGTTCGCCTTGGACTGTTTTTAGTCCTAATTGTATTTGTGATCCGTAGTAATAGTCACCAAGATAGAACAGACGCGCCAGATAATCTGTCATGCGTCAAAATCTCCTATTTTGATTCCCATATATTAAAGAAATTTCGTAAAGCACGAGCTCGTATGTCTTCTTCCATGAAGCGATATATCTTAATCCGACCATGTTTTTTCTCTTCAATAATACCTGATTTCACTAAGACTTTAAGATGTGCTGTAGTTGAACTGTGATTGAGATTCACTTTTCGACAGAGTTCAGAAATAAGTAACTCTTTAGATGTAGCAAGTTCCTTGAGTATCTTGACTCTTCCTCTGGAAGAGAAAAGATCCTCTATTCCTATTTTGGTTGTAGTTTCAATATTCAAGTGTAATTCACAGCTCCTGAGAGTCTAGTAAACTTGCAATAAAATGTTCAAGCATTTCTGCAGGAACATCAGAAAGTCCAATGAGTGTGGTTTGACCCCTCTGTCCACTTCCTGATCGTTTTGTGTCGATGATTCCATGTGATGTAAGGTCTTGTACCCATTCCCAAATTTGAGTATGTGCTCTTGGTTCTTCGTTATACTCCTCACAAGACGAACGATACATTTCTTCGACTTCACCCATAGTGACATATGCTCCACGGGTTTCCTTCAATTGTCTTGCAATAGCTAAAAGTAATATTCTATGCATTTGTGAAAGGGTACTGAAGACTTCTTTCCTAAGCTCTGGGTGTGTATCCGCCTTTGCTTGACGTGCATAATCGGGTACTATGTTTTGGGCCTGCATACTATCAGCTTGTTTTCCTGAGCGCCATAGTAGTTCAATAGCATACCTTGCATCACCTCTTTCAGATGCAATATCTGAAATCACTTGAAGGGTTTCTTCCATGACCACGTTCTCTTCAAATGCCATTTCTACTCGATTTGATAGAATATCATACAATGCATTTTGATCATATTTAGAAAATCTAAGGATATTTCGTTGAAGTGTACTCAGTATGCTTGGGTCTAACGATTTTTCGTCAAGTGGTATTTTTCGACCTATTCCGATAATGGATACACGTTGTCTTGCGTTTAATCGATCATCAGTTAGTCTTGTCAAATCGTATAGAATATCAGACCCTTTCTGTCTAATGAAGTAATCAAGCTCATCAAGTATGAGTAGTAGATATCTATCTTCTTCATCTAGTATCTCGACTAGCATCTGCAATAGTTCTTCAGGAGAATGGCCTCGACGTGGAAACTTAGGTTTGAACTCTCTGAGTGCACGTAGAAAGATAAGATATGCTGTTTTATTGATTCTGCAATTGATATGGATATTATGCAGGCGGATTGATCTCCGATCTGCTGCTTGAACCATTTGTTCTGCAAATCTCTTAGCTACTGCAGTCTTTCCAGAACCTACAGGACCCTCAATAATGAATTTTTGACTAGTTTTTCCAGGGTTGGCAATCAGAGTCTTGAAATTTTGTGCAAGAGTTCGAAGCTCAGCTTGTCGATGAGGAAGGTTTTCAGGTACATAGTCTATTGACAAAAACTGCTCAGACTTGAAGACACTACGTCTACTTAGTTCATCTTCAATATAGTCATGAGCCATGGCAGTCCAAGAGATGCTTTGCTGATGCGTCCTTAAAAGTATTTGCGGACTGTACGATTAAAAGTATATTCTGAGAGGAGGTTACCGAAAGTATTGGCGAGCTCCTAACTCAAGATCCATATCATCGTCAATACTGACTCATTGGGGTCATAGCAATCATCACTCGCCATTAGTGGAATGTAATAATATGCCAATAAACCTGACGAAAAGGAAATGGTGCGACCGCCGGGATTTGAACCCGGCTTGAAAGCTTGGGAAGCTTCCGTCATAACCAGACTAGACAACGATCGCTATGTTGCTCATCCAAGTTGTATTTGATAAAAAACTATTGGCAAATAATAATCAATATGTCCTAAGAATATGCTTATCTTGTGCTTGTAAGCAAATCCAATTGTGAGATTCAATCATGTCTCCCAATACTAAATCAGTTAACTTCTGGCAAGGAAATCAAGCCTGCGCAGAAGCAGCCATTGCAGCTGGTTGTAGATTCTTTGCAGGATATCCAATTACACCTGCATCTGAGATTGCTGAGATTATGTCCCAGCAATTACCAAAACTTGGTGGAACCTATGTACAAATGGAAGATGAAATTGCTGCAATTTCAGCTATAATTGGAGCTGTATGGGGTGGATCTTTATCAATGACTGCAACTTCGGGTCCAGGTTTTAGTCTCATGCAGGAAAATATTGGATATGCGATAATGACTGAAACTCCATGTGTTATTGTAGATGTTCAGAGAGCTGGTCCTAGTACTGGACAAGCAACCAAGGCAGCTCAAGGAGACCTTATGCAAGCAAGATGGGGGACTCATGGTGATCATGAGATGATTGTATTAGCACCTAATTCTTCCCAAGAAACGTATGAGCTCACAATCAGAGCTTTTAGCCTATCTGAGAAACTTCGACATCCAGTGATTCTTCTTTCTGACGAAATAGTGGGCCATTCAAGGGAAAAAGTTGTTGTTGATTCAAGTAGGAATGATCAGATACCTAGAAGACTTGCTAAATTAGGAGATCCACCTTATGGTGGTGTGAATTCCGATAAGCACGCAATAATGCCAAGATTTGGAGATGGACATAATCTTTTGATAACAGGTTCCACACATGATGAAAGGGGTTTCAGAAAGACATCTGACTCCGAAGCCCACGACAAACTGATTCGTAGAATAACAGCCAAAGTTCAGAATGCAAGGAAGATTCTGGATGATTTCGTCATTTCAGGACCTGAAAGTGCTGATTGGGGAATCATATCTTTTGGCTCTACCTCGAGATCAGTGGAAGAACTAATGGTTAGTGAAAAGTCAAGACCAACTCTAAGAACAATGAGGTTAAAGACTGTCTGGCCGTTCCCTGATCAGGCTATACGAAATTTCAGTAAAACAGTGAATAAGATACTAGTTCCCGAATTGAACCTCGGGCAATTGTCTAGAGAGATTTCACGTGTCGTCAGAGATACTATAGAGGTAGTTCCACTGAACAAAATTGGTGGTGGTCGTATGATTGAACCTGATGAATTACTTGCCAAGATGTCCCAGTCATAATAAGATGATATTTCGTACTCGGGATAAGTTGGGCTTTGTATTAGGTCATGAGAATTAGACTCAATGATGATTATGATATTAGTATTCATCCATACAGTCACATTTTCCTTTAGAAATGAGGATATGAAATAAGGAGCAGTTAACTCAAAATTGAATATGTGTTCCCCAGGTTGGATCCTGAGAGGAAGTATTAGTGAAATAAGTTGGGTTGTATTAATTTGTTGAGCGCTTGCAAAGGGAGTAGTTTCATTGTTATAGTAAACCATTATTGAAACTGGTTCTACTACATTGCTATTGATATCGTATACTGAAAGGTTGAGCTGCAGATTTTCACTATAGTATGCTGATTCTATAACGGCGTTGATAATGAGTTCTCCAATAACAATGAATTGGAACTCATGAGAAACAGAAAAGTTGTAGTATGCACTAATGGGTTCAAGGGTGATTAAATGTGGTCCAATTGATAGATTATTCCATGCTGTCAATGTAAGTATGCTCATAGAGTGAGGGGTCACATCTTTATGAAGAGAGATCTCTCCAAAATCATCCGTGAATGATAATGATATTTCTTGACCCCAATCAAATTCTTCCTCAATTGTGAATTCGATTGAGGTACTGTTCCCGTGAATAGCTGAGATATTAATTTGAACTGGATGGAAATGAAGTATGTTCTCATTCGCAACTATTGGGATCATTTGATTATCTGTTTGATATCGAGGATTTGATGTTGTAACATTAATAGTATAGGAACCTGGAGGAGTCTGAAATGGGATTATGGTTGTGTAGAACCCTTCTCCAAGGTTTGTCATTAATCCATTATTAAAACCTGTATTCCATAAGATAGTGCTATCGGTGATTCCGCTAAAATCTGCTGCTTCATGTCTAATAGTTATGTTCACATTTTCAAAGTGTGTACCATCTGGAGATTGACATTGAATCGAACTAGGAACAGAGATAATTGTTAAACTAGAAGCAGTAGGGATAACTGATAATGGTAGGGATTTAGAAAATCCAAGAAAATCTTCATTTCCAATTCCTGATACTATGAGATTATAGGTACCGGGTAACCCCATTGAACTGTTCCAATCAAAACTGAAGGAACCATTAGAATTTGTACTTGTATTAAAATCAAGTATTGTTTCAGAGCTAGGGTTATCAATTTGAACATTGATGGGTTCATCATTATATTCAACATTATTGTTATGGATTGATACAACCCTTGAAATCAATGTCATATTATTATCAGATAGAACTATCAGAGGAGTAACTGGAACTACTGTGAGATGACCTCTTGTAATGGTGATTGTAACATTATCGTGATCACCTTGAGAAACTGTATCGAATATTTCAACATTGAATAAAACATGTGCAGTAGTTCCATTTTCACCGGGACTGGTATCCTCTGGTAAGATAGTATATGATGAGTTCAGCATCCGCGGATTTGGTGAAGCAGGTATGAAATACTCGTCTGCAAATGCTGGACCTAAATCAGTAACTGTTGCAAAGGAAACATAACACCAACCCTCTGGACTGAAATCAGCGATTAATCTTGCTACCATTTCAATTGTTTCACCAACTTCGTATACCATCTTATCAGTTTCAAAAGACTGAAAATCAAAATAGAATGCAGTCGCAGATAGTGTCAGACCTAGAATGATTAGTACTGACAACGAGATTATTGCTGATTTCTTTTGTTTCACAGTCAAACACCAAGAAAGAGTCTTATCCATGCCTAAAAAAGAGCACACGAAAGTAGCGACAGGTTTAATTCGACACTCGACCAGCCTCAATTTAGATTCCTGATACAATGAAGTGATATTCCCATGGTAATACGACTCAGAGATACTGTGATTGAATCTGTTGATGATACTGAAACTAGAAGACTAAAATTAATTAAGATGTCATCAAAGACTGATGGGGCGACAATCACGCTTGAACTACCTGAAGCACTCTCTGGAACTTTAAGTTTAGGAGAAATAGTAAATGTTGTAATTGACTCCAAAGAGATTGTTAAAGGTCAAGATTCTAAATTATATGTAGATGGTAGTATTTTCAAAAAGTCAGATTCTGATGGTTTGGAGATTATAGGATCAATTGGTGGTTTACGTTTAGTTCTTACGATGGCAAAAGCAACTCCAAGTCAAATCAAGACATTTGATTCTGATAGATTCTATATGGCTATTAAATGAAATAGTAATATTACTGCTGATGGAGCGAATACTTTCGGTTACCTCTTTCTGACTAGGCTTTTTGAGTCCTAGTAATGCAGGATATTGTCCATTCTGAAGAACTTTCGACCGGTGTAAATAGATGAATGATGCCTGAAACTCAGTTAGGAGAGGAAGTATCCTTTCTTATTGGGTGTGGTCTTTGACTAATGAAGTATGTAAATCTCATTCAATATCTTCGCAATCCTGTCCAGACTGTCAAGGTTTTTTGGTTACTAGTCGCGGACATGTAGTTTGTGCTGAATGTGGCTTGGTTATCTCTAGAGAATTTGTATTACCAACATATCAAATGGGAGAACGTAAACGAAGTAATACACCAGATGCAACTGTGTATGTATCCTTAGGAAACAGAATGCATATTATAGATGGGTTGGGAAGCTATATTGGATTCCATAAGGATAGATATTTTCAAGATGCAAATGGTCAAGCTCTATCTGGAAGAACCCAGAAGAAATTCAAGCGCCTCAAAACTATTTACAGTACTAGGATTAGAATTGGGAAGAATGAAGCTAAATATCGAGCTCTCAGAACACTTAATCATGTGTCAAAACTATTGATGCTAAATGAACAGGTACGAGACCGTACCGCATATCTCTACAAGAAGGTTGTTTCAGAATCTGTAGGGAAAGTTAGTAACAATATTCTACTGATAGCAGTATGCCTTCTGATGGCTGTAAGAGAATTCAAGAATGAAGCTCCAATAACACTTGATGAAATTGCTAATGTATTTGAAAAGTGTGGCCACCGTGTCAATGTTAGGGCTATTGTGAGAGAAGCTCTTAGACTTAAGTCATTAACAGGTTACGCACCAGAAATTCGTAGACCAAAGGACTATGTTCCAAGAGTAGTTTCTATGTTAATGAATAATAGTCGAGTATTGAGTAAAGTCAATACTCGAGGATGGGATCCTAAATCCTATGAGAACAAGCTTAGAGAGAAGATTCTCATAGTTCTAGGAATGATTCCATCTTCAAAACGTGGTGGTCGTAATCCATTCATTTTCACAGTTTCTGCAGCCTATGCTAGTGATCGTTTGATTGCATCTCAGTTTGCAAAACGTCCTGTCCTTACTCAAAAACTAACATCAACTGCAACCAAAGTTGCTGAATATAGTATTCGTGATCATTTTGGTATGATAAAGAAGATTATAGAAAAAGAGAGCGATATTGAGGTTGTACAATGACCTTAGATTCATGATAGTGCCATATTAAGGATAGAGGTGGATAATAATTGGGGTCATTGATAAATGAAACACTGTGTCCGAATTATACAATGTTCTTCTAACCGATGTGATAATTGCTCAAATCAATCAGAATTGGAATGTCAAGAGCTTGTATCTAAAAATCAGGATGAAAAGAAATCAACCATTCTCATAGAGAAGAAACGTGGATTAGTCCATGTTCGATTTTCAGGAAATCCAATAATATTGGAACCCTCTTGGTCTACAGATGGATGGGAATCCATTTTCATTGGTAAGGATAATGATTTGTTCCACAATGTAATAGATTTAGTTGATATTTATCGTGTAGGACCTTATGTTTCACTCTTCTTTGATGGACAAGATTGTCATCTTATTAGATATGCTCATCTTCCAGTTGTAGGAACTGCTTTAGAGCTCTCATTGTTAAGTGATCTTGCTAACGATTATAGGTGTTCTATTAGTCCAGTAATTGGACATAGAGAATCAGTAACCCAACAATTGGAACGTGTTATCACAGATATCTCAAATCAAATTAAAGAACAGATTCCTGAGATTAAGGAGAATACAAGGACACGGCTGGCACAGATAGCTGCTTATCGCACAAACATTCTCGGTCGTATTTTTCCCATCCTACTAGATGAGATGACTGAAGAAGTGTATCTAGATGGACCTAATACATCGATTTATTTTGACCATCAAAAAATGGGCAGGTGTATTACTTCAAGTACTTATGATGAAGCTGAAGTGCCGCGAATTGTGACTTTTCTTCGTTCTGAAAGTAATTTACATTTAGATCGTAGTAATCCATCATTAAAGATGGAATTGATTTTACTAGGCTCAACTTTACGTCTTTCTGCTAGCGTTCCACCATTAAGTGCGGATGGTTTGTATTTAGAAATCCGCCGTGCTAGAAAACAACCCTTCACTATTAGGAAACTTATTGAAAATAATACGATTACGCAAGAAGCTGCTGCAATCCTCTTGCTAGCAGTAGCTAGTAGATTGAATATTACGATTACAGGAGGCCCCGGTACAGGAAAAACGACATTACTAAATGCACTTGACAGAGTTACTCCAAGATGGTGGAGAAAAGTCTACATTGAAGATGCTATTGAAAGTAGGACTTTACGTAATCATCACCAGGTCAGGTTACAAGTTGATCCTGTAGATGAACAACAAAAAAGATTGAATAAGAGTGAGGAAATTGTCAAGTGTCTTCATAGGTCTCCGGATTATTTGATACTTGGAGAAATTCAGACCGCAGAACATAGTAAGGCTCTATTTCAAGCAGTAGCAGCTGGTCTTCATTCAATTCAAACATGTCATAGTGATTCTGCAGCTAGTTTAGTTTCTAGATGGATTCTTGGGCATAATATCGAAAAATCTAATCTTGGTCTAATGGATTTAATCGTCACACTTGAAAGACCAAAGCCAGGTGAATCAATACGATATGTCAAGGAAATAGTTGAGATTCGTAAGGGAATTGAAAATGGTTTATTGACATTTATAGGAATAAATACGGTATATGATAGTATTTCAAAGATTGTTGGTCATTTTGCTGAAGATGGAACCTTCAGAACTTTAGAAAGGAGTTTAGGAATCAACAATCATGAAAAAGCCCTATATTCATTGATAACAGCCTTTCATAATAATGAAAATCTAGATTTGGAAAAACTTAGTGAAAATATGTGGGCCTATGGTCATCCAATGAAGTTTGTCTTGTAGTTATTGAATATCCAGCAAGTATCAAGACAATAGACTACAATCTATTTATGACCTTAAAAGGTTCAGTGAGGTTTTGAGCTCGAAGTGTAATTCTATGGATGAAAAAGATCTTATTCATAATGAGCAAGGTGGACCACTTGTTGAAGAGAGTCTCCTTCTAGGTCTAGCTGTAATTACTGTTTCAATTGTAATAGCAGTCATCCTTCAAGCAACTGGATGGGCACAAGATGTTGTTGGGGGGTTATTGCAACTATTACAAGATAGTTGGAGCGATTTGACTCAGGTATTTGGCACACCCTGAACTAAGTAGAAAACGAACATCAATTAGAAAAAGTGGTGTCCAAGAATATTTAGGCTGCGGGAAACGGAAAGGCTTATTTGTGTCCAGAAATGGTTGCCCTCTCGCGCTCCGGGCTGGCATACTCAAGCTCCGGTAGTCTATCATAGTATTATATTATGGTGGTACCGAATGTAGTCCGGCCCAGCATGGGGGGTTCTCGACCCCTCGACCCGGGTTCGAATCCCGGCCGGAGCACCAATTATACTTTTTATATCATCAGAAATTTTTGTCTAATCAATGGTATTGCGACAATTACAAAAGAAGCTAAAATACCAATTGCAAACCCATTGATACCAATACCTTGGGAATTTAAAACATCTATGAGTGAAATGGGGATGATTATTGTTCCTGTTAAAGGTGCTAGATTGTGATTCTCTTCAATCTCATAATATAATGTGTAATTTCCACTTGCTGCAGGAACTGGTAAATGTATCACTGATATTCCTCCTTGTTGAGTTACTGTGTAACCTTCAATTGATTCCCATATGATTTTGATTATAATACCTTCAACAAAAGACCCGTTCAGGCACTGTACTTGAAGGAAAATTGAAATTTTCTGAAGTTGAGGGATTACTTCATAGTGATAAAGTTCTACTAAAACAGGAATGGAAATACTGACTGTCAGATGATAGTCTAGTTTTGCTGATAATTCATATCGAGTCATATTCATTGGATATGTAATTGAAAGATTGTATATCCCCTCATGACTAGAGGCCAAGGAGGTAATTATTGCAATCCCATTTTCATCTGTAGTTGATGATGATACTATCTTTTCATTACAAAGAAGTTGGATTGATTGGAAGCTAATATTGCCAGACCAATCTGTTAATTGAACTATGAAAGTTAGTTCTTGGTTTGGTGATGCAAAATGGAGAGTATTGCTATGTTTAAGTACAAATTCTGGTTGTGACCAGACTGTTATGGTGTACATAATGCTCTTATTTGTAACAAATGGATTTCCAATCTCTAGTAATATATCGTGAAAGCCTACTGATCCCCAAATAGGAAATTCGATATTGATATCTATTGTATCTTGAGGGGTTTGTATACTCATATTCTGTCCATTCGAAATATCAGAAATAGTGAGCATTCCTTCAATAGGACGACCAAGGATGTCAAACAATGAAATGGTCATATTTGTGTCTAATCCGATTACTGCAGAAGTAGGTACTGTGAGATCGAGAATAGCTGGACTGAGGATATTAAATTCAATATTGAAAGAAGTTTCTGCATAACGCTCGGATCCATTATAGATTATATTCAAAAAATGAGAGCCCAATGAAAAACGCTCATCAATATCTAAATGAATTGTTCCATAACCAGAATTATCGGTAGTCGTAACGGTCAGTAGACTTCCATCAAGTAGTACTTCGAGATTTGCGGAAATCCCACCTTCAATGCTCCTTAACTCCACTTCAAGATTCAAAGTGGCACTAAGTGGGATAGAATCTAGTGAGAAGTTTGATTGTATTAACGTCTGTATCTTTTGTATTTCAATAGAGAACTGAGCTTCTGCTCTTTCGTAATAATTTTCGATATCTTGTTCATGTACAATCTGGATTACATTTTCACCTATTACATTCCATGAATTATTACAATGAATTGAAAAAGATGCACCACCGGTAATATTAGTTACAGAGATTGAAAGTAAATTATTATCACTGAAAACAAAAACAGTCCTATTGCTTATTGAGTTAGATGTATCATCAAGGAGAATAATTGAGAAGAAAAGTGTATCTCCAGGTGCTAACATTACCGGAGTATCCTGAAGTACAATCTCAGTGGATGCTAATATATTCAAAATGATGCTTTGGTAAGATGGCAATAGAAAAATGGATTCATTTCCATGAAAAGTAGCATTTACTATTATGGGACCTAATGGGTAATCACTTGGAATATTCCAATTTATTGATGCTAGACCATTTGAATCTGTGATATTATTGCCAAGTAACAAATTATTGGTTTGATCATAGAACTCAATTATTTGGTCTGGAACTGGATTTCCGTAAGTCCCATTTTGAAGAAGAATTACTGAGATAATTACATTTTCTCCTCGAACAGCAACGAGTTCGCCAGCAGCACTTGCCGTTCCGATACCTGAAGCAATGATAAGGAGTGCTAAGGTTGTAACTAGTAAAAGGGCACCACCCATATTTGTCGTTCGCAGTAAAATACCTCCAGTGACAATATTCCTAAGTCTACTTGATTGTGAGTTATTAACCGTTCCCCGAAACCTAGACATTCCTGGACATCGAGTCCGGGATGATGTTCGGTTCCTGTTTCATCGAGGCTGCTCTCTGTAGATCCAAAGAATCCGCTAAGAGTCTTACTTCCTCTCCGCAAGCGTTTAGAGTCTCCGGCAAACTGACGGCGACCAGATTCAGTGCAGCATTGAGATCTCTATCGATTTCAAGCCCACACTGTTCACAATGATACTCCCTCTCTGACAGAGAGAGCTCTTTCTTCCTGTGCCCACAACGTGAACACATTTTCGATGAAGGAAATGTTCGCGAAACAACGACAAGCTCAGAACCGTACCACCCACACTTGTACTCCAGTTGTCGCCTGAACTCATAGAATCCCGCATCTGCAATGACTCGCGCTAACCTTCGATTCTTCATCATCCCTGACACTAGCAGGTTCTCGATTACTACCTTACTGTGGCTCTTGGCAAGGTAGGTCGTCACCTTGTGCAGTGTGTCCTGTCTGATATTGAAGAACTTCAGGTACATCTTTGCAAGTCTAAGCTTGGCTCTTTCTCGGTTCTTACTCCCTTTCTGTTTTCGTGACAAGCTCTTTGAGAGCTGTCGTAGTTTCCTCAATCGTCGTCCCATAGCCCGTGGGTGTGTAAAGGTGGTCCCATCAGAGAGTGTGGCCAGGGTCTTGACCCCAAGGTCCACTCCCACTGGTGCTCCTCTTACGGGCGGTGGGTCAAGGATGTCCTCTTCTACAGTGACTGAAACAAACCACCTGTTGGCTCTTCGTCGTACAGTGGCTGAGAGTATCCTTCCATTGTAGTAGTGCTCTCTCTTCTCCTTGATT
>JAUWOU010000194.1 GCA_030612005.1 Candidatus Thorarchaeota archaeon
AGTGTATTCACAATGAGGATAATAGTATGAAAATCGAACTAAGTCCAAAATACCATCGATTTGCATTGAATGTAACAACCGCATATAGTACTGAATTTGCAGAACTAATTCGCGAACTGGAAAAGAAGAAATCATTTGAAATTATCAAAGGAGAATTTGTAATCACAAAAGGTGACAAAAGCAAAGTTACAATTGAGCTTAAATCTACTTTTCAGGTTGTAGGATGATGTGCTATGACTCGGATTGGAGTTCTGACATTCAAATCAGATGGACAAAACACCTATTTTTCTTTAGATTACACACCACGCTTAGCACCCCATCTTCACAAAAATAAAGTTAAATTAATTCTGAATCGAATTCGTGACAATTACGGCTTCAACTCGACTTGGAATAATGAGTATAAAGTCTGGATGGCTGCGCCTGAAGTGACAAATTGTATTATTGAGGATGAAGAGTGGTTCACTAGAAATGATATTAAAATCCGTGGTCGAGGGGGAATTAGTGAGTCTACGTGAGAAGAATAAGAAACTTCGACTACTTGGTTTTGTTGAAGCTAAAAAGAAACAATTTCTATTTCTGAAGACGCTTCGTCAAACACATAATGATCGGGAGTATAAGATTATCTTCTTTGCAGATCTGAGAGCGAAAAATTATCCTTATCGTACTCTTCCTTTTTGCTGGGCATATGATCCTCTGACTGAGGAACTCGGATCTAAGGGCGCACCTGATTGGATTCTAAATCGAATAGAACGTACAATGTTAATGGAAATGGAAGAAGCAGGAATTGAAACTGATGAGCACGACTATTTCAGCGAGTATCTTGCTGCAATTGAAGATGGATTCTGCAAGAAGTGTCGTTTGGATTTCAAAGATAATGGTCTACATTGTGTTGATTGTGCTATAGATGTCAAGAAAGAGAATGCTGAGAAAGCTAAAAAACGATTGGAAAAAGAGATTGTAACCCTCCGAGTAATGTATGAAGCATTAATACCATCATGTCAATTCTGTAATGTGAAATTAACAGACAAGAGTTGGTTAATGAACAAGTTCCGAGAACATGAGATTGGACCTATCTCTGAAATGATTCCTCATCACATCAGATATGGAACGCCCGAAATAACGATGACAGTTTGCAGGTCCTGCCATGCAAAGATTGAGCTTGGTTCTGATCCTGCATACACAAAGTATCGAGCTATAGACAAACGTCCCACAAATAGACGTAAGACTAAGGATGTCCGCTGTGGAACCTGTGGAAAGAGATGTCGCGTGGAATTGGATTTTCCTAAGGGTGAATTACACAATTGCTATACTTGTCGAAGGAAGAAGAATACGCAAATGAAAACGGTAAAACGGAAGACGCGGAGTTACTCTTCAAGGACCGCTTGGGCAGTTAGAGCATTTAGAGCAAAGTGAGTACAATAGATTTATTAGTACTACATTAGTACTAATCAATTATGATTCCTCAAATTAAAGATGCAACACGAGTGGTTCGAAATCAAAGACCCGATAAGAAATTCCAATACAAGATTACTCTCTCCAAGGCAATGGGTGATAGAGCTTCAAGTGGTTCGGAAGTCAATGGTAGATTCAGTCTATTTTCTGGAGAACGTTCTCCTGAAGACTTCGATAATTCTGAATTATTCATGTATTTTGAAGAAACTGTGAATCCCAGGATAGGTACCCAAAGAAACCTTCTTGGAGCCAAATGGGAGAAAGCTCATTGCCTTTCTTGCGGACGCCCAGTTGAACCAATATTCCCTCCAGATTCATCTGAGATTTCATATGTGATGGATTGTGAATGTGGTGGATCTTACTATTGTGATAAGAGGGACTCGTCATCAGTCCAGTATGATCAAAATCCTAGAGAATATTGGGAAGTGCTTCACAACTATGATCCAAGGACTGGAATGTATGCAACCAACCTAGAACCTGACTTTGATGTCTTCAATCCCGACGCAGAACTCGTACATCTCTTCTGTTCAAAATCTCATGCTCCTCTACCTGCTGATTTTCCATTACGAGTTCTTGATTCCAAAGAAATTGAGAGATTAATGAAGATGCGTTAATAGGCTAAATCGTTTCCACAACTTCAGGATGTATTGAACCACCGAAATAAATGTATTCAATTCTATCAATCATCATCTTACAAATATCAAGTGTCTTACTCACTCTAACAATTCTTGGGTCAGATCCGTTTGAGGGGGAGTTTATAGCCACAGGATTACTACATTGTAATAGATGGTTCATCAGGACGGAATCCTGATTGACAAAAAGGATGATGCAGAAATGACGAAAGAAGAAGGTCCAGAAATGCCCAACAATGATGATGCTTTGACAATTGAAGACATAATCGAAGCACCAGAGGAAACTGTTCAAGAACAGATTGAAAGATACATAGCTGAAGATCCCAATCATACCATATCTGAATACTTCAAGACTCATTTGAAACAGCAGAATCACGATCTGATGAAGGCTCTCCTGATAATCTGGATTTTTATTCCGGAAAGATATTCAAAGGCATTCGATGATTATGTCACTGCGGTCTGTAACCGACCGACAAAAACCACTACTCTCTGGTGGGGCACCCCTTCTTTCAAGATACAGTCCAGAAGTCAAGTTCCGAAGTTGCAAGAACAATATTGGAAAGCCTCAATTATTATTCCAATCTTTGGATTGATTATCTCTCTGATTTTCAATATCCTCCAATTCCTCTATTTCTAGCTATATCCAAGTATTCAATGTACACGCTGAGAGAGATAATCGTCTATTTCGGTAGGTCCGAGCTGATTCAGATTGATTGAGAAAGAGAGATAGCGCCAATGTTTTTCAAGAGGTGATGGCTACCAGCCTAGTTGGAGGAAGTTCCTTGTCCAAAGCATATCCCCGAAAAACAACAAAGAAGAAACCGCCAAGTCCATCATCACATAAGTATCACTATAGTATTGAGTCAGATTTCCTCAAACCACATAAACCAAAATGTGAGAGGGATGATGCGCAACTCTTTACTAAAGATAAACAAATCTTCCTAGATCCAATTTATGCGTCTAAGCTAGGGATGAAAACCTGTAAATTCTGTTGTGCTAGACTGAAAAAAGATTGAATTGCTACCAAGAACTGAGGTTGATGAAATGAAGAATCAGTCAAGTGGTGAAACTACCCTGAGGAAGAATTTATTCAAGATTGCGCTCAAGGTGAGTCCAGGAGTAGTATTGGGAGAGAAGGTAGAGTTTCAAACACCGTCTGGAGAATATGTATTCAGAGATAATGATGATAAATCCGGTATTGAGATTACTTGTATTATCTCGAGCAACAAACTTGATGATGCAATTGAAGCAGCGGAGTCGTTTTCAGATGGCTTTCTTTCTTATCTATCATATCTTTCTAAAACAAGCATGGGACGTCCACATGTAATCAAAGGCTATGATATCACGCCTAACATAACCTCAGGAGAATACATACAATTTTACTATGATTGGGAGCTTCCAAGCTATTCACCTTGTTCGGTTCGGAAGTATGATGTAGACAAAATCATCTTCGCTTTACGAAATCTACCAAAAGATGTTTTTCATAGTGCTAAACGAGCGATTCATTGGTATCGGGAGGCTGTTCATTCTACAACGCACCTAGACAAATTTATTTCATTCTACATTGCGTTTGAATCACTAAACCCGTTTCTAAGAGATTACTATGGTCTTGACTTTGAATATCATATATGTAAGAACCCTGATTGTGAGCACAAGTCGGATTTCCCAACTCTAAATGGAATGAGAACACACATCAAGAATCAATTTCCTGATTCGAATTACTGGAGGCGGATTCGTATTCTAAGGAATGACATTACCCATGGAAAAGTTGCTTTAGATGAAATTCTAGATGAGGCTATTGAGCTTAGACCCATTATCGAAGAATGCTTGGTGAAAGCTTTGGATCTTGTTTTCAAAATAGAAGGACATGAGTTTAGGGAGGGGATTTCTTTGACTAGTGAAAGACCAGTATCTGGCAATATCAGAATTAGGATTTTGGGAGGGGATTTAGCAAAGTTGAAAGAAGAAGAACCAGATATCTCTATTGAATTGATCAATAAGAAACGAACAGGTAGAGGTGTTATTGAATCGGATATTCTTGCGGTAGGAAGGATTGCATCTGGATATGATATGGATCTGAAACTTGTTAATTGTAAACGTGAAGGATTTCTAGTGGAAATGGACTTGAAGAGATTTCGACTAAATATAGAACATCAGTAGCAGTGACAATATTGAAAAATCGGTCTGGCAGGAATTGCGTCAGGAAGGCGTAGTGCATACTTTCACGATTGCCGGGTGGTCTGGAAAAAGTAGTCTAAAACGATTAATCTTTGTTCTAGCCTATGTCATTGTTGATGGTTACAAGACCGCAATCGCCAATGAGCTTCGAGAAGTTGACCTCTGGGATTCTACTACCGATTCAGTAGAGTATGATTTTGAAGGTAATCTCAAATTTATAAGTCCTAAATGATACTCTATTTCAGTGGAGAGATGGCAATGCTAGAGAGTTTTTCTGTCAAGAACCTCCGATGCTTGAAAGATGTCAAAATTACCGGATTAAAGAAGATAAACCTCATCACAGGAGAAAATAACGTTGGAAAGACTGCTTTACTTGAAGCGCTCTTTTTACATTCAGCTGGTATTGATCCTCGAACTATATTCACAATTGATAGTTTACGTGGGTTTGATACATTGAAATTATATGCAAGTCAAAGAAATCGACCACCTTGGAGTCCATTGTTTGCTAACTTCCAAGAAGAAAACGAAATCATTTTGCGAGGAACAGACACTAGAAGACGGACACGAGTTGTAACTTTAAGAATGATTTCAGAATTAGATGAAATCGAGAGAATTCTGAAACGTTTTACGAGTGAATCAAGTGATAGTAGTACTGATCCATTAAGATCAATTCCAATAAGCAATCCACAAATTATTGAAATGAGAGAACGTGACTCAAATAGAAAAGCAAGGAAATACTATATGCTTCATGATAGAGGTAGGATTCAGGTTAACCCAATACCCGCAAAGCCAACTGTTCAAGCATACTATATGACTCCAAGAAATCCAAATCCCTCCATTGAACAAGCAGATCGTTTTGCAGAGTTACAGCTTGATATGAAAGATAGTCTGTTATTGGATATCCTGAAACTAGTTGAACCTCGCCTTCAACGACTCTCCATGGTTGTTCATGCTGGACAACCTGTGATACATGGTGATATTGGTTTAAGCCGACTAGTACCAATACCATTTATGGGTGCAGGGATGATGCGGCTGACTGCTATAGTTCTTGGAATAATAAACTATCAAAATGGATTGATTTTGATTGATGAGATTGAAGTTGGATTGCATCATTCAATTGTAGAAAAAGTATGGGAAACTATAGCGAAAATTGGAACGCAGTTTAACACACAAATTTTTGCAACAACTCACAGTCGTGAATGTATTCTTTCAGCACATAATACATTCAAGAAAATGAAGAATTATGATTTTACCTATTCCAGACTAGAGCGACAAAAGGGTAAGATGC
>JAUWOU010000262.1 GCA_030612005.1 Candidatus Thorarchaeota archaeon
GTAGTGGGTGTATATGTCCCACTCCTCCTTTTTGGAGCAGGTATTGGAGCTGTAATCTTTGTAAAAGAATGGTGGGTGCTGAAATACTCTGCTCCTATAGGTGCAATAGCGCCCTCTGTGATTTTTGTTATTAGTTATCTCATTGTAATCCCTCAAATGTTATCTTTGCTAAGTCCATTGCAATTATTTCTAATCATTGTACTAGTTATGAGCACCATTTTGGTTCTCATTGATTTATTCACAGGAAAGATAAGTGGATCTCCATGGTTTGAGAGATTTTCAAACAAACAACCAACCCCCTCACTTGAAACTGATCTGACATTTTCTGTTTCAGCTTCAACTACCTCTAGTGAATCCGTTGGTGCTTTTGAGATAGTTGAAATGCCTGAGGAGTACATCTTCGACTCTCACACAAATAATCCAAAGTTTTGGGAACCATTCAGAAATATGCTCCGCGCAATGATGGCTTCTGGAGCGCCCTTTGGATTTCGATTTGAAAGAATTCGGGGTCAAACCAGAATATACTATCTTACTCTTGGAAAGACCTTCCAGAAGCTTCAGGAGAATATGGACCTCCTTCAACGACTATCTAACAGCATGCTTCCCAAATTCCGTTTTGAACGATTGGAACGCTTCCCATCACAGGATGTAGGACAAGGTGTGGTTGGAACTCTTACAGGGGAAATTCTCTCAATAGAGAATCCTCGTCAGAGACCTGATCCTATGACTGTTGTTGCTGAATCCTTGCTTCAATTGGAAAATGGTGTTTTCCAAATATATGCATCACCAGTTTCACCCGGTGTAATGAGGTCGTTCAAACGAATGCTGACAAATCGTGACTATAAGTCAACGATGCAGAAAGCTCAACACACGATATCAACAAGAAGAGGAGGTCTGTTTTCAGGTGGCGGTGAAGCCTCATCTACTGTTGTTGACATCGAGTCTACAACTGAAGCAGACAAACTATTCCGCAAATACCAGAGGCAAAGTGTTGAACATGCATGCAATGCAGAAATCAGTGTTGCATGTTGGGGTACCAAGAATGAACTGGCTGAGAGAGATGCTCGATTAATTCTTGAAGTGACAAAGAGTACCCTTGTACCAGATGACCCAACAAATGACCTCAAAGTTCGTATTCATCGTAAGTCTAGTCTATTCGGACTAATAATGAGTGGAAGACCAATTGGTCGCACAACTCTCCTGACACCTGAAGAATTTGCTATGCTCTTTACTCTATCAAAATGTGATGTTAGCATTGTGCTAAGTAAGAGACAGTCCTTCTCAACTGCAACCAAACCAATTCCGGAGTCTGTTGAAACAAGTATCGTACCATTATCAAATGAACAAGCAGAGAGGAAGTTGGTCTATTCCGAATGGATACTTCCGAATCATCCTGTCATATTTCTCGGAAATCCAATGAGTGTAAATGGCTGTGGTAGGGCTGGTCAATTTGTCTGGTTTAGACCTCAGAAGTTTGAGTCACACCTTGCTATCTATGGGAACACAAGATCTGGGAAGACAACTACTGCCCTTTCAGTGGTTGCACAGGCAATGAAGTGTGGCATAAATGTCCTTATCCTTGTCCCTATGCGTTCCTCTGACTGGACAACTCTTATGCATCTGTTTCCTGATTCATTCTGGATATTCAAAGTTGGTGGGAATTCCGATCTCCTACTACGATTGAACATGTTCCATCCTCCTCCTGGGTGTCAGATTGCAGAGTGGATACTTGCTTTGGGAGATCTTTTGTCAAGTTGGATGCCAAATGATCGTGTCATGAGAATGCATCTTGATGATGTACTCCACACTACATACAGAAACTGTGGATGGGATATTGAGAACAACAAGAGAGGCCGTCCAATTCTTCTGAGTGACTTCTGGGATGCTATTGAAGAAGTGTGCCTGAACATTCCCTATGGTAATGAAATGAAACAGAACTTCTTTGGTGCTATTTACAGTCGAGTATCGAACTTTCTACGGAACAAAAACGTGGTTGATGTTTACAACACAGAAGAGGGAATCACATGGGAACAACTTGCTACCAATAACATACTAATTGATACTGAAGGACTCTCATCCAAAGAGGATCGCTCCTTCTTGATGGGTCTTGTTTCAACAGGGATTCACATGTATAAACGGGCACATCAAACAAAGAAAATCACAAATCTGCTGGTCTTGGAAGAAGCTAGCTATGTCTTGAGTAATCCTGATGGACCCGATCATTATGGTCATTCCACGAGCCAGTTCACTGCAAATCGATTTGTGGAGATCATAACTACTGGCGGTGGGAATGGACTTGGCGTAATGATCCTTGAGCAATTTCCTGGGAGGTTACATCCAGCTGTGGTCAAACTCATCGTGAACACTGTTGTTCATGCGATGGGAGAGAATACTGAACGT
The DNA here is from genome assembly GCA_030612005.1 of Candidatus Thorarchaeota archaeon. GTDB lineage: Archaea > Asgardarchaeota > Thorarchaeia > Thorarchaeales > Thorarchaeaceae > SMTZ1-45. The sequence continues at coordinate 2,401 of JAUWOU010000262.1, forward strand.
GGTCTTATTGGTGGACACATTGGTGTTGATGAAAAGAGAATAGAGCATATTCATCAACTAGGTAAGGGTGAAACCATAGTCTTCCTTGAGGGTGAAGGGGCTGCAAGGAGTGTGAAGATTCTTCCACTGAACAAGTACTTGGACTTTCCACTGCCAGCCAAAAAGATCTCAGATAGCGAGATTATCAAACATATGAAGCCAGTTCATGAGAAGCATCCAGGACTCACGAAGAGTACCAAGCTTCCAAAGGATATCAAAGAACGGATTGAGCGTGCAAAACCTACAAGCCAGACTACGCCCACAGCAGAACGACCTGCTCCTATAGAAACCTCAAGTATCAAAGTGACAGAGAGTAAAAACATCCACGACTTCTTGGATAATCATATGCGTGACCTAGCACAGAATCCCAAATACGTGAACAATCTTGTAAAACGGATTGAGCCGTTAAAGGAAGGTGATTTTGAACCGCTAGTTACCATGGTAATCGATGTGACGGAAGAATTCCTCTATGAGGGAGTCAAACAGATCTGGATTGCTGAACGGCTAGTGAAACATTCACATGACATGTACCCAAAGCTGTTGAGTGAGCACCTGATGACTTCTACAATAGAAAGACTTCAAGAGCAGTTAGGATAGGGGGTCTATCTCTGGGGGGT
>JAUWOU010000132.1 GCA_030612005.1 Candidatus Thorarchaeota archaeon
CAAATTCAGTAATCTCGTTAAAGTACTCAGTGAAATCGGTGCCCATTCACCTTCATAATCTAACTATAGAATCTAGTGTCGGAAAGAATTGTTTTCAGAATATCAAGTGCAGTAGGAGAGAGTTGATTATCATTCCATTTATTGGCAAACTCCCGGTATATCTGTATATCAGGTAGAATCGTGTCTGCAATCTCCTCAAGCTCAATCTCTGAAGTCTGAGGTCCTGTTCCCAGACCAGGACATATTTCCTTCTTTGCACTTAGACCCCAAGTTCTTTGTCCATCAGACTCGTCAAAAACGAAGGGGAATGAACGGCACACTACAGGACGTACGGGATGAATCATGCACAGATGTTCCTTCAAGAAGACGCAATCACCATTTTCCATCTTTCTCAGAGCTATAAAGGAAAGCCCACCTTCCGTTGCGACTGAAGGAAATTTATCAAGACCGATAGGCGTTGGTTCACCATCAGCCACCACATGGAAATCAAGAGCTTTGAGCAGCTCATTTGGGCTCAATCCCAGAACAGCAGCAATCCTAACAATATCACTTCCGGTGACAGTAACTAGAAGAAATTCATCCCGACAGCATGCACCGCACTTAGTGCATTCAAATCGTGGCAATTTTGTTTCTTCTGCATTCTTATTGTGACCTGTTAGGTTCAATGGATTCACCATGCACTTGTATCCAAAGGTGGTTTTTCTTTATCTAATAGTGGGAAGGAACTCGGCAAGCTTAGCTATCCCTTCTTTGATATCTTCAAGAGGCGTAGCATAAGAAAATCTAAGAAAGCCATCATACTTCTTTCCAAATACTCTTCCAGGAGAGGCACAAATACCGACTTTCTTGAGGAATAACTCAGCAAGAGTTTCACTACTAAGTCCATACTCCGTGAAGTTGGGGAATACATAGAAAGCACCTTGAGGATTCAAACACTCCAAACCTTCGATATCATTGAAGAGCCCGGTAATCAAATCACGTCTTTTCTGATACTCCCATACCATCAGGTCAAGGTCGTTTTGATCACCAGTAATAGCTTCTGCTCCAGCATATTGAGTAAATGATGCTGCGCAAGAGGTTGTATTCTGTTGAATGCGAGCCATATTGTCTATTGTTTCTTCGTTCCCTATAGCATATCCAATTCGCCATCCAGTCATTGCATGAGATTTAGATAGTCCATTGATAACGAGTGTCCGTTCCATCGTTTTGTCAATTTCCAGCATCGAATTCTGTTTGAATCCATCATAAACAATGGATTCATAGATCTCATCAGAGAATACAACAAAGTCATGGTCCTCTGCGAGATCGTAAATTAGTTTCAAATCTGCTTTCTTCAGGAGTCCCCCTGTTGGATTATTAGGTGAATTGATTACAAGTGCAGAAACAGTTCGAGAAATTTTTTGCTTCAAATACTCTTCATCAAGAGTATAATTCCCATTAGTATAAACATTGACCGGTTTCGCATTCACCATTCTAATCAAAACACGATATGTCGGCCATGCAGGTGCCAGAAGTAAGACATCATCTCCAGTATCAATGGTACCAAGAAATCCCTGAAATAATGCCATCTTAGCACCAGGTGTGACAATCACGTTCTTAGAACCATCAAAATCAATACCACGACTTTTGTACGAACCCTCTATCGCATCTAATAATGGTGGTATTCCTCGGGCTGGTGTGTATCTAGTGAAACCCTGTTTGAGAGCTTCAATACCGGCATTAACAACGTTTTCAGGCGTTGGAAAATCTGGTTGACCTACCTCAAAATGGTAAATCTTCTTTCCGTCACGTTCGAGGCGTCTAGCCATATCGAACATTTTCAGGGTTCCCGATTCCGGGATTCGCTCCATGGTGTGTGAGGTCCAGTCCATATCTGGCACATCCGAAAGGGCTACCACACGGGTACTATGCCCGTGAAAGCAAGAGGGGAGCGTATTATACAGTGATAAATGCTTTTTGTTTGGTCAAAACCTGCAAAGCTCAAATAATTTTGCCCTCTGTGCTTCGGTTCCACTAATCCTTATTCTATCTACAAGAATCTCACCAAGACCCAGATCGAATGCCTTCTTTAAATGAGAGATCTTCACGGGATCGATACCTAACAAATCCGCACAGAATGCGTCAATAGCCACTGGATCGGTACTAACAATAACCGCACCAATGTTTTTGGTAACACCCTTTTCACGGTCTCCGATTACCAAAGTCGTGATATCCATAATTGTCAGATGAGGCCTAAATGCGATTAACAAGTCAAGTAGAACATCATCGATTTGTGAATGGTAATGACGCTTATCACGTTCAGGAATTAGACCAAATAAATTCTTGATACCTCCACCAACTGTACAAATTTTTGGTTCTAACTTCACTGTAGGAACATTCACAAAGAAGTTTGGTTCAGATAAGAGAGATGGCATTTCAAGGGTTTCAAAATAATGTCCAGCCATCTTGAATAACTGTTGGGGCATTTCACTGAGATTCACTAATTTCACATTGTCACGAACTAGATTGATGTAACCGACTTTCTCAAAAGCTTCACTCGTTGTTCGTAATGGATTGTCACTCTCAATGATTGAGATTGAACCAAGATTGTCGAACGTGCGTGATATAGCTCGTACAAGTTCTGGTTCAGTATTACCGACTAGAGAGGGATCATATATTGAAGGTTTTATCAAAACCCGAGACAAGTTCTCTGGCATTTCTATGGAGGTCGTGAGTTTGGATAATGCTGCAGCGAGCGCTTCTTTAGGATTTCTCCGAAGACCTATAGAAATCTCAGCTGTATACTCCATAGTTTCAAAGAGCATATGTCCAAGGCTTTAAGTGAGTGCTTTGCGTCTTAGAAATGAAAGATGAAACTCACAGATAGTCAAAGGGAGAGATACTCCCGAATGCTTGCCCTCCGGAACTTCAGTGATGATGATATGGAGTCTATAATGAATACGACTATCGCTGTTGTTGGAGCGGGAGGTCTTGGAAGTCCGGCTCTTCGATTACTCACAGCAATTGGTTTTGGAAGGATAAGAATCATTGACAGAGACATAGTAGAATTGTCAAACATTCAGAGACAGACTGTTTACAACACTCAAGACATTGGAGAACCAAAAGTAGAAGCGGCATCTGCAAACTTGCAAATGCTGAATCCAAATGTTGAGTTTGACCCAGTATGCATTTCAATTCAAGAAGATAATGCAACCAATCTTCTAAGGGGAACTGATATCATTCTAGATGGACTTGACTCCTTCAAGGCTAGAAGAGCAGTGAATAGGGCAAGTTTAGATCTGGACATACCGTACATCTTTGCAGGTGCTGTTGAGTATTATGCCAATCTATCAACTTTCATCCCAGGGAAGACTGGTTGTTTTGCTTGTGTGATGGGTGATGCACAAGATAATCCAGACAATACATGTGCACAGGTCGGAGTGACTCCTACATTGCTTTCACTAGCTGCTGCTGTTGAAGTGAATGAAGCTGTACTACTTGCTACGGGACAAAAACCAACTCTAGAAAATCGTCTAATGACTATCGACTCTGGTACTCTCACCTTTGATTTCTTTGACATTGGAAAATCAGATGAATGTCCAGTATGCTCAAAATCAGTGCGAACAGATATTACCAAGACGAATGATATCACTGCAATCCAATTATGTTCACAGAGTTTCAATATATCCCCTCCAGAAATAGGAAAGCTAGACCTAAATGAGATAGCTCATAATCTTGACCAATCATATTCCATCAAGTCTACTGAGAGGACAGTCCAAGTGAATCTTCCATCTGGAGAGAAAATAACGTTAATGTCGTCTGGGAGTGCAATAATAAAGGGAGTCGATACCGCGGAGGATGCGATACGACTCTATAAGTTAATTCTTGATAAGAATTCTTAGGCTCCAAAGAACAATCTTCTTGCTCTTCGTTTACGTTCTTCCTCGTCCTCTTCACTCTCTGGTGGTGGTGGTAGGGGTGGTTCAGTAATTACTGGTTCACCATCTCCCTCGTCCAGAGATTCAGTTTCATCAACTTCAATTTCAGTTTCTTCTTCAGTACTGCTATCTTCTGGAATTGATGGTTCATCATAAGGACTCCATACTTTCGGAGGTTCAGGAGGTTCTTCAGGAAGCTTTTCCTCATCCACTGAAGTGGATATCTCTTCATATTCCGAGGCGCTAATGTCAACTTCGGAATCTTGTGGTTCAGGCTCAGAAGATGGGGTTACGGTATCTTCATACTCGGACCATGTGAATGATGGTTTATCGGGTTGTTCTTCAGAATCAGGCTCTTGATCTGTTTCAGATTCCTCAAGAGTTGATTCACTCAAGACTTCCTCAGGTTCAGTAGGAACAATTGATTCAGGTTCTTCATCAACAAACATTGGAGTTGGCTCAACCAGATCAAAATCAGTGGAAAATTCACGCGGAGGACCCTCAATGGAGAGTTCATCTATTGATTCATCCTCTATACGCTCAACACGATCCATCGATATTGAAGATTCATCTGAATCGTCAGGTGGCGGTGTGAAAGTTTCAGGTTCAACATGACTTGGGGGTTCCTCAATTGATGATTCTGGTTTAACATCATCGTCATCTTCTTCTTCATGTTCTGGGGATTCTTCTAAGATGATTTCATCTTCTTCTTCTTCTTCTTCTTCTTCATGTTCTGGAAACTCTTCTAAGATGATTTCATCTTCTTCATCTTCTTCTTCAATGAAACTAAGTCCCATCTTATCACGTAAACAGGACTCACATCTCTTTGCAGCAGCTATAAGTCCATCATGAATGAAATCTTCAAGGTCTTTTGCTCGACTCGGGTTCCTCTTTGACCACTTGTGGAAGCTATCAACCATTCTCAGTGCGTCTCGCACGCCCATCCAGTATTCATCAGTTCTAGTATCGTCATCTTCAGAGCTCACTGTAGACACCTATGTTGTTTGGGCGCTAGAATTGAGAAAAGGGTTTTGATTACGCAGGTCATACGTGTTACTTGCTCTTAGTTACTTTCTTTTTCTTTGTGACCTTCTTTGATATTTTCTTCTTTTCCTTTATTTTCTTCTCAAGAATTTCCTCTACAACTTCGTCGAAGATATAATGGATCTCATTCTTCTTGTATTCATCGAGGGGAAGTTTAACACGTACAACTCGAGTGGGAATTCCAGTTCCCAGAGTATCTCGAATTTCATTTCTATAGATAGTTTCAATCTCTGGATCTACATCCTCAACGACTATTATCACAGCTCGGGTTCCCTTGTATGTAAGAGTAAGAAGAATATCTAGTGCGGAGTGTCTCGGACTCATAAAGACAGCACGTACGTCAGAAGTATCGGTATCAATTTCGGTGGAACCAATTCTTATTCCATCAACTGCAACTATTGGATCGTCAAATGTCGATAGTACTTCTTCAAGCAGCTTGTCGTTTGGACCTACAACAGTTATCTTGAATAGATATCTACTGCGTTTCTTTTTTCCTGTATCCCTTGCCGGTGTTATTTGTGATACCTCCTAGCTGCACATTGGAACCATACGTATTCATATCATCCCTAATGATGGATACTGTCTTGTCTATTTACAGATATACCTTCTGCCATCAATCACTATTGTTCTCTAGATTTGAAAGTTGGAGTAAGTGCCATAGATTATTAAGGATTTGGAGCAGGGGGCTTTTTGGAGAAGAAAATGGCAACCGTAATTGAAGTATTCAAAGCATTAGAACCAGTAATGGATCCTGAGCATCCAATTTCGATTACACATCCAAAGATGTCAATTGTGACACAGGAATATATTGAGGTCGATGGAAATCGAATCAAGGTCCAATTCAAACCAACTGTTCCATACTGTCCAATGGGCGGATTGATTGGAGTGATGATTCGTCACCGATTAGAAACTGTGTACCCAGAGAATGAAATAAAGGTCGCCCTCCTTCCAGGCTCTCATTCTCTAGAAGCACAGGTAAATGATATGATCAACGATGATCAGAAGTATAACCAAATTATAGAGCAGATGAAGAGCCGCGGTATGATGTAGTACCAGAATTATGGGGGATCACAAGTGAAGAGGACTCAGAATTACCTATCAATTGGAGTCCTGTTTATTATACTTGGAATCATACTCTTAGTAATTTCGAGTGGGGGTATTGAAGGGAGTGTTTTCTTCATTTTCCCATTCTTCTTTTTCAGTGGATCAGACCCTATCGGCATTTTCATATTTCTTACTTTCATCATTTTCATGTTTGTAATTATGTTACGTACAACATCAGATTTTGTTGGCAAATCAGATATCCCAGTTGGATCTAAGTGTGAATATTGCTCAACAGCACTTCCTGTGAATGCATCGTTCTGTCCGAGTTGTGGCAACAAAGTTGATTATGATACAATGTCAAATGACTAATTCTTGATATGGCGATGGTGACTGATGACTCATTCTAAGATACGTCCGATTCAATTAGATGACTTGGATAGTGTGACAGAGATTGAGCAATACAGTTTTCCCAATCCCTGGGATCAAAGCATTTTCTTTCAGTTAGCACTAAGCGGCGGTAGATTTCCTGTTGATGATGACACTGTAGTCATTATGGATGTTATGGGAAAGAGAGGTTCAGTTTCCGGGTATGTTGTTTGGGAAGAATATGGTGAAGATAAACATGGACACATTCTGAATCTTGCAGTTCATTCCTCTCATCGCAATAAAGGATACGGGCAGAAGATGCTGAGTCATAGTCTATCCTCCATGAAATCATCTAAAATAGAATCATGTGAACTTGAAGTACGAGAGAGTAATCACTGGGCAAAACATCTCTATGAGAATGCAGGGATGACGGCAGTGGATCGAAGAGTCGGATATTACGAATCAGAAGATGCCATCATCTACGCACTCACTTTTGATTAGGTCACTCTACCACTGACTAGACGAGGACCTAGTACATCATGGTAGAGTTGTAGATACGTATTATCCTCTGAAACAATAGCGACTAGTGACTCTGTTTCAGATGCACCACCAACAAGAATCTCCTTATCATCTATCACCGATAATAACATTGGAGTCTTTGTCTGCCAAACTCGCCAACCGTCAAGTAGTTCAAGGTCAAGTTCCTGTTCATCAGCCTCAGGGATAACAAGTACTCTGCGTGCTGGTTTCTTGACTTTTGCAAGTTTCTTCAAGTCGATACATAAGGGATCAGTCACGGATATGAATACAGAATCCTCAGCTCTGTTTGCCATGTCAATAATATGAGCATATGCTTCTGCATTGCCTGAAAGATACCAGGTGCGATCAGAAGGACCTGCAAGCATTTCATCACCAAGGTTATGGATTGACGCAAGAAGGTCTACTGTTCCTTGTGTAGTATCGGAAACTCCTTTGATAGTTTCTTGAATTCGTTCCTTCAATGAATCCATCTGCTCCCTATGATCGAGAGACCAACGCCGTAACGTTTTCTCGCCCTCTTCACCAAATGAGGATAATACCTCATTTCGAACGTGTTTCAGTGCAGAAGTCTTTTCATTAGTTGTGTTAGTGGTTTTAGTTACTGAATCAGTTATTTCTAGATTCTTAGCGGTGAAAGTAGTACGAGCATTTTCTACAACACGAGAAGATTCAGAACTGATTTTAGTCTTCAATTCCAAACCAATTGTTTCAAACTTTCTAGATGCATACTGATTTGCAAGATCGACATTCTTCTTAGCTGTTTCAACCACTTCATTTCGTTTCTCAGTCATTTTAATCGAAGTCGATTCAACGAAAGCCTTCAATTCTTCCGATGCGGCCTCAGCTGCTCTACCTGTTTCAGTAAAGGTTGTTGAGAGAGATCCTGCTATTTCACCATAATCTTGTGATGTTTTTTCTGATATCTCAGTTTCCATCTTCGAGAGTTCTTCTTCGATTTGTGTCGATATATTTGTGAAAGCATCATTACCCTTTGTCAGTGCTGTTGATGCACTATCACCAAAATCATTCAACCGATCAGTCACTATTGATTCAGTATTCTGGAGTAAGGCCATTGCGATCTCTTGGAATTGATTAACATATTCATCTCCTCGTTCTTGAATAGATATTGAAGCCTCAGATGCAGCCTTTTGTAGTCTTTTTTGCATTAGAATGAGTTCGTTTTTCAACTTGTTACCATGAGCATCAAGAGAAGTTGCTACATTGGATACAGTAGAATCAACCCAAACTTGAGCTGCATCAAAAGCATTAGCTACCTCGGATCTACGAGTTTCAAGAGTAACCAAAACATCATCTTTTGCTTTACTGTGTTCTTTCAAATGAATGGTTTGATTTTCTGCAACAGATGCCTGAAATGCTTCTATACTTGCAGCTGCTACTTTCACTCGTTTTGTGGATAACCTGTTCATCTTTTTACTCGTATCAGCTAATCCACGCTGCATGTGATCCGTTTGTTCCATAATGAAGCTATCAGCTATTGTTTTTGCTTCACCTGAACTCTTACTAAGCGTTGCTTCAGTAGATGCACGAATATTGTCCAGTCGGTCCGAGATGTTGTCACGAGCCCCATCAACTGTAACACTAAATTCCTGCGAAACCTGTTCCATGTTTTCGATGAATTGTTTGACTGTGCCTGACTCAAGGTCTCGAAGATTCTGTTCAGTACTTTTCACTGAAGCCTCAAGATCACGTAGAGTCTTTGCCATGCTTTCGGAGATATCATATCGCTTCTGGACTGATAGCTCACCAAGTACTTTCTTAGCTGTGTCAACAGAAGATGTCACCTCATCTATCTTTAGAGATAACTCTGTCGAATACTCCTTCTGGATCTTCTGTGAATCTTCTTTAAGACTTAGTACTTCGTTTTTCAACGAAGTTCTGAACTCTGTATGAACAGATGAAATTATGTCACGGGCTTCAATGGTCTGACTTGACAGGAGACCGTTGAATGTTGCCTCAAGTCCTTGGACAAATGTCATGAACTGTGTTGTCATTTCTTCCAAACGAGTATGAAATTCAATTTGAATTCCTTGCGAATGTTCCTCTAGTCTACTAACCTGTTCGGTTATTGCAGTTCCAATTTCCTTCTGAATCCGATCAGCTTGAGAGTTTATTGTTGAAACACTCTTTGTCATTCTTTTGTCCAGTCTACCGCGAAGACCTTCATAGAGCTCTTTCGATTCACGAACTTGTGTCTCAGTTGCTGTTGTGAAGTCTGCGATTAATTCATCAATTTTTATTCCAACGTTTCTTTCAAAATCGTGAGATGTTTTTTTGACAGAAGTTAACATCGCCTCATTTTTAGTGGATGTTGACTTGATTACAGAACCGAAAGCTGATTTCAAACAACTATTCATAGCAACTGCTATCGTGTTTAGCTCTGAGGTTTCTGTATTCAAAATACTTGATACATCTTCGGAAGCTTCCGTTAATTTCTTCTCAATACCAGAAACTGTTGATTCAACCCATTTGTCTAGAGTGGT
>JAUWOU010000060.1 GCA_030612005.1 Candidatus Thorarchaeota archaeon
TCCTGCTATTCACATCTTCGTTCAACTTGATTGTGACATCAGTGATTGTACCTGCATAGGGATGAGTAACCTTTGCCTCTGTTGCTCTCCAGTAGTCATCATAGAGAGTCAGTTCGATTCTGTCATCCTGTACCCAGGTCACTAGTTCATAAGGACCAGTTCCACAGGCTTCCTCATTAAGAGTAAGATCTGCGCTGACAGGTGACATTCCACCATTAGCCATGAAGAATGTTGGGCTGATCATAGCACCAACCTCATAGGTCAAGGCTGCAACGAATGGTGTGTATGCATAGGCTAGTTTTACAGCTACTTCGAATTCACTGTTTACGACAACTGCACCAGAATTGTCCTTCCATTCAGTCCAATTACTGATGTGCTGATCACTTCCATCTCCGTATTCATATACGGCATCCTCAACAGCTGCGCCACCAAGGATTGGTTCGGCAATCATCCAGACTGGACCCCAACCATCGTCCCAACCGCGTCCTAGCATTCGCCAGAAGTTCATTTGTACGGCTGTGGCGTTGAAATCGGTACCGTCATGGAATTTGATTCCTTCTCGGAGTGTGAATGTATACGTTAGTCCGTCTGAGGATAGTGAAACACTTTCAGCGAGTAACCCTACTGAAGGAGTAGTGTCTGCTGTATCCCAGGGATACGTGAACAACGTTTCATAGATATTGTAATGTACCCATGAACCAGCTGTTTCGTAATTTTTGTGTGGGTCCATATACTCGGGCAGACCTATGGTTTCCCATATGATGGTCTGATCCTCTGCAAGGACAACAGCAGGTGGTTGAAGCAATAGATATGCTCCAGCAGCACCGACAATCACGACAATTACGACGACAGCAATTAATTGATTTTTCTCCATGTCATCCATCTCGTGTTTTAATATTGCGATATTAGCGGTCCTTGATGGACCGCAACAACAAACTAGACCAGTTTCGAGTCAGTAGACTCTGAACTAGTCGTACTTTGCTATTAGTACTTCTGAAATATTCTCAGGTTAATATAGCTTACGAATTTGAAATTATCCTCAAAATATCAAAAATGAGAACCAAATATTTAAGTAACCCATGAAGTTCGCAGCATTAGGTTTACGACGCTGGATTTCAATCGCTTTTGTAAACAGTAAATTGGCCTGTTCGAGGTTTTAAGAATGAAACTCAGGGACTTTGTACTTCGAAGAATAATTCTAGCAATCCCAGTAGTGTTTGGTGTTTTGACGATAACTTGGTTCCTCTCATACATAGTAGGGGACCCCATTACTATGTATATCACTGAACGAACACCTGATGCTGCAATTCCAGGAATTAGGGCCGCTCACGGACTTGATGAATCTCCAGTAGTTCAGTACTTTATCTATCTGAGTAACTTGTTCCAAGGAAATTGGGGTGTGAGTACATCGACTGGAGCAGATGCACCAGTTCTCGAACTGTTGGCGATGAAATTCCCAGCCACAATTGAACTTGCCATTGTTGCAATGATTTTTGCAATTGTTCTTGGGATTCCACTCGGAATAATTTCTGCAACAAAAAAGGATAAAGTTCAAGATCACATTACTCGTATATTTGCGCTTTCAGGTGTTTCAATGCCAATCTTCTGGTTTGGATTGATGCTCAAATATCTGTTCTTCTTCCAGTTCTCGCAATGGGGTTTACCATATCTGCCTGGTGGTGATAGGTACAACATACGGCGATTCTCATATGAGCCAACAACAGGATTTCTATTGGTAGATTCTCTAGTATTCGAGCATAATGTCTACATGTTTACTGATGCGCTTGTACACCTCATAATGCCTGGCTTTTGTTTAGGTTACATTACACTGGCAATTATCACAAGGATGATGCGTTCAAGTATGTTAGAGGTTATCAAGGAGGATTATATTACTCTAGCCAGATCAAAGGGTCTTACTGAGAGGGTTGTGATATACAAGCATGCCTTGAGGAACGCATTGATTCCCACAGTAACAGTGATTGGCCTTGCGTTTGGAGGTTTGATCACCGGAGCTGTGCTTACGGAAACAATTTTCAATTGGCCCGGCTTGGGACGATGGGCTGTTCGTGCTATATTAAATGCAGATATGGCTGCTATCAACGGGTTCACTCTACTTGTGGCATTCATTTTTGTCATAGCGAATTTCATAGTTGATATGATATACGGTGTTTTAGATCCTAGGATCAGGTATGGTTGACAGGAGGATGAAATGAAATGGAATCAGAATCACAAACCCCACATCTTCAAGACAACCATGGCGAAGACGAAAACGCAATCACATTTCGAATCCTTGTCATTATCCAGATTATCTTCATAATGAGTAGTCTGATACTTGGTGGAATAATCTTTCTTGGAAACATTGCCTACATGATTCAAGGATTGATGGGAATTTCTACTATTCCTAATGAATTGATCAGTATGTGGTCACTACAAGGTTTCCTAGTTCTTATATTATCTATCTTACTCATGAGATCATATCAAGGCGTGATGGAAAAACTTCCAGATGCCTTTAGCTCTTCATTTTACTTGTACGTATTTCTTACAGTAATATTTGCGACCATGGGGTCGTTTGGTCTTGTATTCATAATTGTTATAATCCTTCAATTGGTATTAATTTTCATTCCAAGTGTAAGAATTCTATGGTTTGAAGAGTTTGTTGAGGATACAAAACCAAGAATCAAAGAAACACGGTTCACATTACATCTCGTTCGAAAGAGCCCCTTGGTTGTTGTGGGAATACTAATCATTGTATTCATGGTCGGAGTTGCATTTACAGCACCATGGATTGCTACGTACGAGGGAACCGATATGGTGTTTGAAGATGCCAAGCTTCCACCTGGAGCAGAAAGCAATACCATCAAACTTAATTTTGCCTACGCACTTGACGATATGCAGTTTAATCCTGACATTATGCCTAACTACTATTATGATGAAGTGGCTATAACTGAAGACCATCTGAAAACGGTTGAAATTCCAAGAATGTTTATTGGTGTGTCTGACATGAACACAGGTTTCGATGCAGTATCAGTGAATATTACTTTTCGAATCTATAATCTTAATGTCACTGAATATGATGCCATGACTGAGTCTGAACGACTCTCTTACCTTTACGCAGATGATTCAGTAATCAGTAATACATCTGTGAATCGTGATAATCTTCTTAGATATATCAATCTCAACAATGAAACAGGTGTCTATGTTTGGGAGCTCCAGTTCACTGCATCTCAGAAGACAACCGAATGGTCTGTGAATACTCGAGTCGGTATCTCATACTATAGCATATACCCAATTCATATCTGGGGTACTGATAATTATGGTGGCGACATCTACAGCCGAATCATTTGGGGTGCTCAAGAAGACCTGAAGATTTCTCTTAGCGTTGTTGCGGTTGCAGTTACAATCGGTGCAGTCGTTGGTGCTGTATCAGGCTACTATGGCGGAAAGTTTGATGAACTGGTTATGCGTGTTACAGATATTTTCTTCGCATTCCCAGGTCTTGTGCTGGCCATGGCAATTGTTATGGCTCTTGGTACACGTAGTCTAGAAACAATTAGCATCGCACTTATGATCACGTGGTGGCCTACGTATGCTCGACTTGTAAGAGCTCAGGTTCTTACTGAACGTGAGAAACTCTATATTGAAGCATCACGTTCCTCAGGTGCAAGTGATACGCGAATCTTGGTTAGCCATATTCTACCTAATACAATTCAACCAGTAATTGTTCAAGCTACAATGGATATTGGTTCAGTACTATTGGTTGCTGCAGGTCTTGCATTCATTGGATTCGGACCGCCAGTTGGAACTGCGGAGTGGGGAATGATGATTGCAGTAGGCCAAGACTATATCCTTAGTTCACCTTGGATGACACTTTATCCTGGGTTAGCAATACTTGTCACAGCTCTAGCATTCAATCTTGTTGGAGATGGGATTAGGGACATTATGGATCCCAAGCTAAGACGGAGATGACACAATGACAACAACGCCCGATGATCTAGTACTAAATGTTAAGGAACTTTACCTAAATTTCTATACTTACGAAGGAACCGTAAGGGCACTTGATGGCGTAAACATGTTCCTTCGACGAGGTGACACAATGGGAGTCGTTGGGGAAACAGGTTGCGGCAAATCTGTAACAGCAAAATCTATTCTCCGTCTAGTTGAGGCACCTGGTAAAATCGAAAGTGGGGAAATCCTACTCTATGACAAGGACCAAGAAACAGGCCAAATCCAAGAAATTGATATTGCAAAACTTCAACAAGAAGAGATGCTTGGAATTCGTGGAAACAAAATTTCAATTGTGTTTCAAGACCCTGCAACATATCCCAATCCTGTCTTTCGCGTTGGTGACCAGATTTCTGAAGTAATTGAACTTCATCAGGATCTCTCGCTGGATGTTCTGAACATGAAGATAGCAAAGCTCGAACTTTCGCTATCTGCAAGTACAACTAGTGAGAATCGTGCTGAAATCGAAGAAAAAATCAATTATTATAAACAGCAGCTGGATAATCCCCCTAAACCAGATAAGAAATCAAAACGGGAAGCTGCGAAATTAAAAGCCATTGAAATGCTCAAGTTGGTACGGATGCCAGCACCAGAACAGGTTGCGAATCAGTACCCTCATGAACTTTCAGGGGGTATGAGGCAGAGAGCCTTGATTGCAGCTTCACTTGCTTGCAATCCAAGCATCCTGATTTGTGATGAAGCAACAACGGCACTGGACGTGACAGTACAAGCGCAGGTGCTTATGTTGTTGAATCAGCTGAAGAAAGAAATTGGTTCATCAATTATAGTCATCACGCATGACATGGGCGTAGTTGCAGAAACTTGTAACTGGGTCAATGTAATGTATGCAGGGGTAACTGTTGAGTCATGTGCAACACTTGAGCTATTTGAGAAACCTATTCATCCATATACGGCTGGTTTGCTCACTGCAGTTCCTAAACTTCATGAGGATCGGGACAGACTACCTCAGATTAGAGGAACAGTTCCAAATCTAATCACACCTCCATCAGGATGTCGTTTTCATCCTAGATGTGATTATGCTACAAAAATCTGCAAAGAGAAAAAGCCGCTGCTGGAAGAGCAGAAACCCGGACACTGGGTGGCTTGTCATAACCCATTGAATAGTTGAGGAGGCATTAAGAATGACTGAAACATTGCTCCGAACTGAAGACCTGAAGAAGCACTTTCCATTAACCGGAGGAGCATTCCGAAAAGTTATTGGAAGAGTACACGCTGTTGATGGCGTGAGCCTTAACATCAAGAAAGGTGAAACACTTGGCGTTGTGGGAGAAAGCGGGTGCGGCAAGACGACTCTAGGACGTACAGTCCTTAGACTTCTAAACCCCACAAGTGGTAAAATCTTCTTTGAGGAAGAGGATATCACAACTCTGAAAGGAAGCGCCCTTAGAAAAGTCCGATTCAATATGCAGATTGTGTTCCAAGATCCAATGGCATCTCTTGACCCACGTGTCACAATCAAGAACTCTATTGGAGAACCATTGGTAGTGAATGGAGTTGCAAAGGGGCGAAAGATGAGAGATATGGTTCTTGACCTACTCAAAAAAGTCGGTCTGACTGAAGCTCACCTTAATCGTTTTCCACACGAGTTCAGCGGCGGACAGAGACAGAGAATTTGCATTGCACGTGCTTTGGCACTAAATCCAAAATTTGTGGTCATGGATGAACCTACATCAAGCACAGATGTGTCAGTACAGGCCCAGACTCTGAATCTTATGAAGGACTTGCAGGATGAGTTTGATTTGACTTACATGTTCATTTCACACAACCTTTCTGTGGTGAAGCATATGAGTGATAGACTTGCTGTGATGTACTTGGGGAAAGTGGTAGAAACTACTCCATTTGACATCTTCAAGAAATCGCTCCATCCGTACACTTTTGCACTCGTATCTGCGGTGCCTATTCCCGAGCCAAAATTCTCAGGAAGAGCAACAATCCTTGCAGGTGAAGTACCAAGTCCTATTGATCCACCTCCCGGATGTAGATTTTATCCACGATGTATCTTTGCTCAAGATATCTGCGGTGTGGATGATCCTCCACTGAGAGACGTTGGTGGTAATCACCAAGTTGCCTGTCACTTTGCAGGAGAACTTGACTTTGGAAAAAGTGCTCAACAGGAATATGCTGACTCAGTCAATGGCTCACTCGCATAATTGTGTGCATAGAGGATGATTAAAGAACGCAATTTGCTCCTGCCTGAGTGTGGATTAAATGAATACAGACATCGAGGAAAACAACGATAATTACGACCAATCAGAAGAACAAGACATAGATTGGTTGGATTATGCACAACAGGAACAGCAAGCACTTAGACCCTTGGATCTCACAGACTACCTTGCTCTGTTCATTGCTTCTTTGCAGACTGTACTATTACCCTTGGTTATCCTCATCATCCTCCTATTTGTTGTCAATTTCTGGCTCCAAGCTATGGTGGGATAAATATGACTATAACAGAACTCCTTCGTGGAACGTGGATAATTGCAAGCTTTCTGGCATTCATCAATATCATTATTGCACTAGCAATTCATATCGCTACATCAACTAATTTCGATTTCTTCACTGCAGCAAATCTGATGATTCCTGAGTTTGGAGTACTGCTGATAATTGGATCATGCCTGATGGCCCGCCAACCACTTGAAGATGAAAAGCGCTATGATGAGGAGGGCAACCCAACCAAATCTTGGAAGTACGCTATCATTGGAAAGAAATTTCTTCTAGCTTCAATCTTTTTGCTAGCATTTACTGGAGTGTTCTTTATCCTTGGTCTGGTCTTTCCACCTTAATTAATTTCAAACTAGTTACTGAATTAGTGATTTATTCTTCCTCTGTCGTCACTTTTTGTCCTAGCTTTAAACATACAAAACCAAAGACTCCAATGAACCCTGCTATATAGATTAAAGCAAGTGCAATATGGATGTTCATGAGCGCTATCGCAGGTTCCAAGATTAAATATACAGTAACAAACGCAATTCCCTGTGCAAGAAGTATGGGCAGCAAATCGGCCCAGGGTGAGATCAGAATGAATAGAAGTCCCAATGATGCATTGATTATCACAGACTTTCGTATTGTATCATTTGCTATTTTGACATATACAAAATCATGCGCATTAAGCTCAGTAATTTCATTCTTCAAAACCGCATCCAATAGATTTTCAGAGTATCTGGGTCCACCAGGACCAAGGACTATCAGTACTCCTAAGATGAAAATTATAATCACAGTTCCAATTGTCCTCATTGATTCGATAAACAATAGAGTAATGATTACTGATGAGATACCAACGATTATTCCAATCCATATCGCAGCTAGCAGGGTATTGTTTGCTAGATGATCTTGAAACATAGAGCCAATTTTACTGTGTGATTTTCTTGTGATATTATCGATTACCCATTTATGGGAATAACAGCGAGCATATCGAGTATTCCCGCTAAGATCCAGATTTGACACATCGTAGGTTTCTTCCAGATTCTGCTGTAATTTTTTATGTTTCACTATTTTCCTTGTGCGGTACAGTGTGAAAACAAGAATGAACACTCCTGTGATGAAAAGACCAATTGTGTATTCCATGTTCATCCCACTAGTCGAATTAACTGAAACGTAAGTTCGAAGAAAGTAAACGAATTTTAAACCCTACTCTAAAGGAAAGGGAGTCTATTCATTATTGAAAGCCAAACATGAAACAACAGAAGATTACTAGATTCGTCGTTCTGCTCGAAATTTTTGCCAATGAAAATAAGCACCTTTCCTCGAAGTTCAGTGTTTCTTCGGTTCCCAACTTTTAGAACGACATCTTTCCCTTCTGCGATTATTTGGATACCATGACTGTAGAATACTTTAGGGTGCTCTGAGAAATTGTAGTCCAACTCTTTCTTTGGATTTGGATAGAGTAATGTTTTTGATGACCCAATATTAATCTTGATTTGGATAAATTGTGCTTCATAATTTGGTACAGTTTTCTTTGAACCCGTATCTCCAGGGATTAGTAACGGTCTGACTCCCTTGAAACTGTCAACTATTCTCCCCTCCAAGAGACCACAGAAATCGCCACCGTTCCCACTTATTTTGAGAACTTCTTTTCCAATATCGACGGTTAGTGGTTGAACAGAGTCCTCCTTCCTTATGACTCCAGCGGGGTTCTTTCTTTCTTCAGCTTCTTTTTCCCAGTAAAACCAAGGCATAGTTATCATTGGGAGCATCTTGTCGGGTAGTTCATGTTTACGTGTCATGATTTTCCATAGGTCGTCATTGAGTACGTAAAGCGATAATGAGATGGGATTCAACTTTGTTGTTATCTCTACTATGAACTTTCCAAGGCTAGATTCATCTGTACACAATTGATCAATAATATTCGATATCTGATTATTCATAAGAGGAATTCTTTCCCCATTAGTCAACTTACTTTTTTGTTCTGCTGAATATGTTATTGTGACTCCATATTGATTACAGAAATCCTCAATCGTTTCATTAGAAAAATCATGGCGGGATGACATAGCTCATTGCTCCATTAGATTAGGAATAGTCTTTTCGGTACCAACATTACAAAGTAGTTCTACTCCACTATGCATTCCCTTTTTTTGTTATCTCTCTGCAAAACTTCAGTACACTTCGATACATCTAAAACCTAGATAGACCACTTAGTTTGCTTGTGACCAAGATGAATGACCTCTATGGACGAGACCTAATAACAACACAAGATTGGAGTGTTGAAGAAATAGAAAAGGCTCTTGATCTCTCTTTCGAGTTCAAGGCAAATCGATATGACCATCCACTGAACAATAGTCTAGACCGACGAACTTTCTTCATGTTCTTTTACAACCCGTCAGTTCGTACAAGACAGTCCTTTGAAGCAGCTGCTACAGAACTTGGGGGACATGCACAATTTCTTGAGCCTAAGTCAATGCGGCTCAAAACATCCAAATCTGCAGGTGAAACAATTGAAGATGCATCTCAAGTCATGAGCAGGTATGCTGTAGGTGTTGGTATACGAATTCTAGAAACCGCTCTAGAATATTACGGACAAGGAGATGAAATTCTCCGTCAGTATGCTGCTAATTCCTCTGTACCAATTCTTAGTATGGCACATGACAAATTCCATCCTTTCCAAGGATTAGCTGATGTCATGGGTTATCGACAGCATGCAGGAAAGAATCTCAAGGGTAAGAAAATAGTCCAAGTTTGGGGTAAGGGCGCACTTGTTCGCTCATGGTGCAGCATCCAAGAGAGTATCCTAATCAACTCACGGTTAGGAATGGATGTCACACTTGCATACCCATCAGGTTATGATTTGGATCCTGAAGTCATCAAGTCGTGTGAGGCGAATGCTGAGGCTTCTGATAGCACCTTTGAGATAGTTCATGATCTGGAGGAAGGTTACAAGGATGCTGACATAGTCTATTCAAGAAACTGGATGACTTCAAACTTCTATGATGATATGGGCAAGCATGGTGTTGATGCTGCTAAAAAGAATGAGATAGAAAAAGCAGCAAAGCATGATGATTGGATTGCAAACAGTGAATGGATGTCAAAGACCAATGATGCATTCTTCACCCATTGTGGTCCGGTTGATAGGAACGCTGAGGTGACAGATGAAGTCTGTGACGGTCCGAAATCCATTGTGTATGATGTTGCAGAAGCTCGTCTTCATGTTCAGAAGGCAGTAATGGCTCTTACAATGGGGAAAAAATAGACTGAGAATGGGCTCCGGCCCTTCTCTTCCCATTTTCTATGTCCTTATCTGTACATCAATACTATTTTTGACCTATTTGGCGCTAATTATTTTATCAATTGAATATTTTGGGCAACACGTATATACCAGAATCATACATTTTCCATTATTGTGCCGGGAGAAATCCAATCGCAACTAAGGGTGCGTGTCCGTTCCGAGAGTGATTTCAGGAGTCAACACACAACCTCCATGTTTAGACTTGGTAATTAGAAACTTATTCCGTGGGCGCTCTGGCGTCCACACCTTATTCTTCTTCTGAAATTTCTTGCCAACAGTGACACTGTATCCAGTGGTCAGTTTCAATCTCTTCTCTCTCAGGAACTTCGGTTTTGCAGATTTCTTTTGTATATACACATCGAGGATGGAATGGACAACCTGGTGGAACATCGGTCAAATCTGGAGGGTTTCCAGGAATACCGCGTAGTCTAGGTCTCTTTCCTGCACGCATCTGCATCATTGCAATTGTTGGGAATGATGACATTAAACCCATAGTGTAAGGATGTTTAGGATTATGGAACATCTGAACTGCAGGTCCCGACTCCACAATTTTGCCACAATACATGACAGCAACAATGTCAGCAAGTTCTGCAACAACTCCGGCATCATGGCTTATCAAAAGAAGTGAAACACCGAACTCTTCCTTTATCATTCTTAGGACATTGAGTATCTGACGCTGCATGGTAACATCCAAGGCTGAAGTTGGTTCGTCTGCAATCACCATGTAGGGTCCTGCGATAAGAGCCATAGCAATCAGTATTCTCTGACTTTCTCCCCCACTGAAAGTACCTGGGTCCATAACAAATCGAATATCTGCATCCGCAAGTTGGACTATTCCCAAGTATTCGAGTACCTTTCTTTTCATCTCAACGAGTCTGACATTATCATCATGAATCTCTAATACTTCTGCAGTTTGATGACCTATGCTATGTTGAGGGTTAAGCGCATGCCCAAGACCTTGAGGTATCAGACTAATCTGCTTTCCACGAATCTTGACCAGCTCTTCCTGAGGTAATCCTATTATTTGCTGACCCCTGAATATTACACTACCTTGAACTCCGGGTCTATCAGTTTCTCCTTTGATACCTTTGGCAAAGGCTTTCATGAGATCAGGATCATTTGAGGTTGCCGCAGTGAACTTTGCTATTCTTTCAAAGAGACCTAGCATAGCAAGTGCCATACTACTCTTTCCAGAACCACTTTCCCCCAAAAGACCTACGCATTCACCTTCTCTAACTACTAGTGATACGTCATCTACTGCTCGCACTAGACCTTCCTTTGAGGGATAGTACGCCTTCAGGTTCTCAACAACTAGGACCGGGTCACCTTTTGTCATGCAGTCACCAAATTGAGCTTGAATATTTTTACTAATAAAGCGTGTTGAAAGAGCAGTAATGATGATTTAACTAAATCGGGAATTATAGTATATAATAGGAAACCTTAAACGAGGTTCCGAAAGCCACCAGCAAAATGTATCACTTACGCATTTTGTAAGCTAAGTGCATGTAGTATCCAATTAGACGATTCATTTCCTCGACGTGGGTGCAGGTAGCAACGGGGCATTAGTTGGGGATAATTCACAATGACAGGAAAGCGAGAATCATGGATTACAATTGCTAAGGCAGTAGCATTAGTTCTCGTTATTTTCATTCATTCAAATCCGGTAAGAGATTCTTTCTCATCATTTCTTACAGGAATGGTGATGCCTGCATTCTTCGTACTCTATGGTGTTGCTCACAATAGTGGGAAGATTCGTGGTAACCTCAAGAAGTATTTTGTAGGTCGCGCCCGCGCGTTGATGATTCCGTACGTCGTTCTGACTCTGGTTATGCTAGTAATGTATGCAGCTTTTTACCCTCAAGTTGATTTTGGATTTACACCAACTGATTTTGCCTTATACAGCATATATGGAAACGGTCCACTTGGACGAGTCACTCATCTGTGGTTCCTACGGACCATGTTCTTCGCTATAGTTCTGTTCGGATTTGTTGATCGGTACTTACATAACAAATCCATTGTTTTTCGCTTGATTCTCTTAGCATCTGCTCCAGGAATAGGCGTGATGTTAAAGTATGGAACTGGAGTCGCACTTGTTCCATGGGGTATGGATTCTGTCTTGATTGCATTATCATTCATGATGGTTGGAAGTGAAATTCGAAGGTACCGACGTCTCTCCCCCTGGAGTGTCAATCCTTATGTTGATGTAATTGGTCTAATAGCTGCTTTCGCTACTTATTCTTACTTTACTGCCGTGAATGGCTTTGTCAATATTGGAGAAAGTCTCTATGGTGTTTCTATTTACAATTACATGTTGACTGGAATTCTTGGTACCTATATTGTATGTCTTCTTTCCTTTTACGCAGGTAAGTACAGCAATCGTTTAACTCGATATGCCACATCATACAATAATCTCGGGCAAGAGATCTATGAAATTCATCCATTGATAATCGAAGTTAATGTCCAATTCTTAGGAGGTTTGTTAATTTGGGAATCATTAACATTCTTCCCTGAAGCCCCATTAATGATTCTCAATTTCGTAGCTGCAATCTTCGTAACCTACTTAATTGCTTCACAAGTAATTGGCAGATTTGGTATTCTTCAGTTGGCATTTGTGGGTTTCAGAAAGACTAAGGAAGCTTATCCCAAACCAACATTCCCTGTTCCAGAACCCAATGGAAATAATGATGTTGATAGTACAGAGCAATCTGTTCAGTTGGACGAAGCTTAATATGTATTCTCCAATAATGCGAAACACTACTTTTTCGATACTTTAGAACTTAGGAGATCCAGACGCTTTCTGGATACTGTCCCAAGTAAATTTCGCTGAGAAACAACCAATACAGACGCAGCCTAGTGAAATGAGAATGATTATTCCTCCATAAAATCCTAAAGTATATCCCATCATTAAGAAAACAAGTCCAAAGATGCATGAAAAGAATGTAACACAACATCCGCCTATTAGTTTGGCGAGTGTTCCTATGCTATCATCTCTACGTCCGCCCGTTGGTGGTGGCGGAACTTTGGGTTCGTCAATTTCTGCCAACAATAATCCCCACCGAATAACGGATATTATCCGATATAATTGTTAGCATATTTCTTTATAGAGAAATCACCATTCAGGAAGTTCTTCATATCTATGGCACATAATGAAGTGACCAACTTCGACCTCTCGGAATTCTGGAATCTGCTCTTTGCAAATATCTTGCACATACTCACAACGCTCTTTGAAAGGACAGCCAACTAATGGTATTGATACGTCTGGTAACTTACCTGGGATTCCTCGCATCCTGAGTCCCTTCTCTTTCATCTTTCGAATGACTTCCATTGTTGGATTGCTCATAATGAAGGCCCGTGTGAATGGATGTCCTGGCGAGTTCATGATAGTTTCAGTAGTCCCGAATTCGACAATCTTACCTGCTGTCATCACAGCAACTTTGTCACAGGTCTGAGAAATTGTACCTTGATTATTACTGATCATCAATAATGAGAGATCTGTTTCTTTGCGGATAATTCCGATGGCATCAAGAATACGCAACTGTATTGCCATATCCACCGCAGTCGTGGGTTCATCAGCTATCAATAGATCCGGATATGGAATAAGTGCCATTGCTATCAGTACACGCTGGTCTTCACCAACACTGAATTGAGACGGTTTCATATCCTTACGAATATCGACATCACCAAGCTCTACCAAATCTAAACTTTGTAACACTCGCTTCATCACGTACCACTCTGTGAGCCTGTTATCTTCATCATGCGCACGTAGAACCTCTGCAGTCTGTTCTGAAAAAGTTGAATAGGGGTTTAGTGATTTAGTAGAACCTTGTGGTACGTAAGTGATTGCGTCACCTCGAATCTGACGATATTCCTTTTCATTCAGAGTTAGAATATCCTCACCTTTGAACCAGATGTGCCCCTCGACACCTGGCAATTCTATTCCCATTTCTTCTGATGATAGACCTTTTTTCCTAGCTTCATCTTTCAAAGCCCATAGTTTCTTATTTTCTTTATTTCCCGCTGTTGATGCATAAGTACGGGATAGATTATCAAAGAGACCAAGGATAGCAAGAGCCACAGTTGTTTTTCCAGATCCGGATTCACCAAAAAGACCTACCGACTCTCCTTTCAGAATTTCAAATGAAATGTCATTAACTGCGCGAATGAGACCTTTCTTTGATGTGTAGAAAGCTTTGAGATTTTCTACTCTGATTGTAACATTGGTATCTTCCGAGGTCATAAATTTTCAATAGATATTCCACTCAAATACTATGTGGCTAACGCATGAAATCGTAAATCACGTAGTATTATCATCAGTTTCACCCATTGTAAATGCCTTATACATGAGTACCATCGATAAACCAATGAAAAATATGATTGCGAGGATGGCTGCTATCGCTCCAAGACCCACAATTTCATTGAAACCAATCACTTCACTAATGAATTTAATTGACTCATCCATTAGAACAATCGACATCAAAGACCCAAAGAGAAAACCTGTTCTCTTCATCAAGAGAGACTTCCACCAGGGCTTCCCTTTTGCAGTTGACCACTTCTCAGCTCCAAACCACAACAATCCTCCAGTAAAGCAAAGGGTGAGATTGATGAGGTAGAATGGGATGTATAATAGATCTGATGGCCAACCCATTTCAAGAGCGAAATTCGGAATCTGATGATGGATTGCATCATCAACTGAGATTGAATAGTACAGTATCGACATGTAGAAGATCTGGAATAGAAGAATATGATATGAAGCTCTACCAACCCGTTGAACGAACCCCTGAAATGACCCAGTGGCTTTCTTAGGTATGAGCATCATCGCTACCAAGAATAAAAATGCTGCATATCCATAGAAGATTAGAGAATAATCACCTCTAATGAACTCCTGAACAAAGTTGAAGAAATCACCAATGGAATTTGGCAATGCCCCCAATACACCTCTATGTATACCTGGTGAAATTGTCACATAGTCTACCATGAATATTATGCTGATTGGGAGGTATAGGTACATGAACCAGTTTCTTTTCTCTCCTAAATCATAACCTTTAGAGAACCATAATCCAAGACCCACAGCTGGTAGAAAGAAGATGATGTTCAGTCTAATTGCAGATACTATGAATTCTCCCAATGCCGATTCGATTGGATATGGGAACCATATGTACATGATAGCTTGCAGCACTATCTCTCCTAGAAAACATAGAACTACTGTGAGTATAGGGTGCTTCTTGAATAACCAGTAAATGGCAGGAAATACAACTATTGATCCAAAGAGCACTGCGATGAACCAGTTGCCTGGTCCCCAAAAGGGAAGGGTTCCAAGAAGCGTGTATTCATTGAAGGTCAACAATCCAGTAGCCATACCAACCAAGATTGAACCCAAGTAAAGCACTGCAAATGGGATTACATACCGTTTGAATTTTCGCTTGAAGGATTCCCATGAGTATAATTCTTGGAGAGTGGCTGCTCCACTATACTTGAATGAATACGCCATATTGAACCCCATGACGATTAAGAAGAATGGGATTGATAGTCTCTCCCAGAATAGACTTCCAATTGCACCTTTAATCTCCCAAGTCAGACTGTGATCCATTATAACAAACGCGATTGCAATTGCCTTCAAGGCATCTAATTGAAAGTAGTAAGGTCTCTTTGGCTCAACAGCTTGTTCCAGTTCGTCTTCAATCTCATCAGGATTCGTTAATGATTCTGGGTCCAACATAACAACTCGTAGAACACATGTGTTAGTTCATAATATAATATTCTGCGTACGCAATAATTTGGTTGCTAGCTTTGTATATCCCTTCATTTAAATCTTAAATAATAGAAGTAAATTGAAAAGGCTTGATATGAAATGAAAAGCAACAATGAGATAATAGAATGGCTTATGGAAGGTGACATTTCAATACAGTATCAGGTTTATCGTGATTTACTAAATTCAGAAAAAAAACTGTTAAGACCGAGGATTGAAGCTGAGGGATGGGGAGCAGATTTTCTTGCTCATAGATTGGAGAATGGTCATTGGGGCCGTGGATTTTACCAACCAAAGTGGACTTCGACACACTATTCATTGTTGGATTTGAGAAACTTGAGTATAGCACAAAAAAACTCTGAAATAAAACAAACATTAGATTTGATTTTCAAGTTTGAAAAAGGTCCAGACGGAGGGATAAATCCAAGCAGGAATATCAAACAGAGTGATGTTTGTATAAATGGAATGGTGCTTAATTATTCATCATATTTTGGAGTTGAAGAGGCTGAGTTAAAATCAATTGTTGATTTTCTGATATCACAGCATATGAAGGATGGCGGTTTTAATTGTCATTCAAATAGAAACGGAGCAATACATAGTTCAGTACATACAACTCTTTCTGTCGCTGAAGGTATATTGGAATACTCAAAAAATGGATATAGATATCGAACAAGTGAACTACAAAAAGCAGAACAGGAATCCAGAGAATTTATCCTACAGCATAAATTTTTCAAATCAGATAGAACGGGAAAAATCATCGATAAGAAAATGCTAATGCTCTCATATCCTTCTCGTTGGCGATATGACATTCTAAGAGCATTAGATTACTTTCAATTTGCGGGGGTTGATTATGACAACAGAATGGCACCTGCTATTGCGGTGCTGCTAATAAAGCGAAGAAAAAACGGAAAATGGCCACTTCAAGCTAAGCATCCCGGCCAAACGCATTTTGATATGGAAAAAAGTGGAGAGCCAAGCCGCTGGAACACATTGAGAGCTCTAAGAGTATTGAAACGCTATCCATCAAATCCTTAAGTGGGCTCTAGTCATCAGAAATTTGATATTAGAGGTTTCCACGCCATGGCATTTTTGAATCGTTCAATTGCATCAGTCTACTTTGCATACGCACTTCAATCAACTGCACAAGCAATAAGCTGGCAATTCGCAACTTTCTTTGTCAAACACGATCTGAATGCCACTTCTTTTCTAGAATTATCACTCGCTTATGCACTGCCCCCATTTGTAATTATGATAATGGCTCCGATATGGGGGTCACTTTCAGACCGCTGGAAAAAACGAAAGCTATTCATGATTATTGGATTTATTGGATATGCTGTAACTTTCATCTTCTATGCTTTTGTTTTCAATATTATTCAGTACTTGATTGTGGCG
>JAUWOU010000221.1 GCA_030612005.1 Candidatus Thorarchaeota archaeon
AATTGTTCGAAGAGTTGTGATATCATCTTATCATTTAGTGAGTCACAAGTATAGATGATATTTTCCAGAAGGTCAGAAGTCAAACACCCGTATTGGAAATCAGGGTCTTTTGGGTATAGCATATTGGAGTCGCCAAGCGAGTTGTTATAGCGCTCCTTTTCATCTATCTAAGGTCCATGTCGGACTTCTGACATAGGTAAGAGCAGCACTTTGCAGGAATCACAGGGTTTCTCGTGCAAATTCTTCAGAAATCAGAGAATAACGTAACCCATCGAAATGCGTTGGTGATATTAAACGACCAGAATCAGGAATGGCTTCGGATTATGGAGATGAAGAACCGTTGCTGAAGGATCTTTGCTCCCTCAATCTGTGCAATATTGTGTTGAACATCATATGTCCAGAAACTGCAAACCGAGGCCATACCCTATTGCAGAAGTCGAACATGAGGGGAGTTTGCGGGAAAACAACCGATTAGATTGCTTGTTTGAAATGTAGGAATGACAGAAAATGCGGGAATAACTGGAACAGAGCCCATATTGAACTTCTATCGTAAAGCATTGTTTCCTATAGTATTGTTACCTCTGCTTATCCATCGGCAAAGGGCTATTGGTCCTTACCGCTGGAGGCAAGACGACAGATGTCAATAATAAGCAAGCTTGTTCCGATTCTGGCAAAACGGAAAGCGAAGGTGATTGAAAATATCCTAAGTGATCCAATAGGCCTGACGGACAATAAACTCAATTCAATAATTGAGAAACACAGTCACACAAAATTCGGGAAGGACCATAGGTATGAGTCAATAAAAACACCTGAGCAGTTTGCTGAGCAGGTGCCTCTTTACGACTATTACTCCATGGCACCCTATTTTGATCGTGTGAAAGAAACACCTGAGCAACCGATCGTAACTGCTGATCCAATTGTTTGGTACGTGCAGTCGAGCGGTTCAACTGGAAAACCAAAGGCACTTCCTATATCCAAAGCAGGAATGGATGACTATTCTATTGGAACAACACTTTCCATAATGGCTTTCGTAAATGCAGGGAAAAAACACAGGAATGTGTTCAATGGAACCATACTATCCTTTGCAGCTCCAGCCAAGCTTAGAGAAATCAACGGAGTACCTGTAGGTTATATGTCTGGCATTGCGAAGGAGATGGCAGCAAGTGCCATACTAAGGAGACTTGTCAAACCGGGCGTAGAAGTTTTCAATATGACGGATATAGAGGAGAAGCTTTGGGAATACGCCAAGGTAGCAGTCCAAGAAAATATATCAGCGCTGGTTGGAATAACTACATTATCTCTAGCATTCATTAGAAAAATGCAGAACGATTATGGGACAAAACTTCTGAAGGAATTTAGGGGTACAAAGCATGAAGAGAAGGTTCGGAAATCATTGAATGACGATGGAACTCTGAACCTTGAAATACTCTGGCCTAATCTTACCATGTTTGGTGCGACTGGAGTCGATGCAGACCCTTACAAGTCCTGGATTAAGGACACACTGCCCCAGTGTGTGCTTTGGGATAACTATGCAGCAAGTGAAGGTCTCTATGGTGTGACCTTGTTGGATAACACAGACAATGGCATTCAGCTATTGACCAACACCAACTACTTTGAATTCATTCCTGAAAAGGAAGTTGACAAAGAAGACCCTAAAGTCATCCCACTCTCGGATGTCAAGAAAGGTCATCGTTATGAAATGGTACTGACCAACATGCTCGGTTATACTAGGTATAGGGTTGGCGACATGTTAACATTCATTGATACTGATCCCTACTCGGTCCACAGAATAGGAAGGAAGGGTAGAGTTGTCAATCTTGCGGGTGAGAAACTTACTGACGCGCATGTCAATGAGGGAATTGTAGCTGCATGCAGAAAGACTGGTGCACAACTTGCGGATTATACCGTACTAGGTAATATCGACGGCAGCAGAGCATACTACATTATCTCAGCAATGTTCCAGAATAAGATTGAGCTAGCAGAATTTGCGAGAGCATTTGATGATGCAGTTGGTGCAAACAATGGCGAGTTCAAGCATTCCCTGGAATTCGGAGCTCTGGATCCATCTGTTGCAATTCGAATGAAGACATCTCATACTGAAGGCATCATTAAGAGTAACCATATTCAATCAAAGCCACTTCCACTATCTATGGCAGAAACACCTGCGATGACTATGTCATCAGTAGGTAGCGGCGAGATAGCAGAAGGAGCTTGAGAAAATAGTGGGATAAGTCTTCACGCGTTTTTTTTTATGGCGAAGACTTCCCACTTTCTTTGTTTAGTATTCGACTGCCATTTCGATTTGTTTTGGTGCTTCAGGTTCCGCTCTCGGTTCCTCTCTCTTCTTCTGTGATTCACTCTTTTTTAAAGGACTAACGAAAGCAAATACGGTAATTACTAGGGATATCACCAACAGGATATCAGGGATATAGAAGAGCGATGTTCCCAGTAATGGAACTCGGAGTATTTGACTTACCATAATTATTGGAAGTGCAATGACCATTACTCCGCTTCGAATTTCTTTGAGTCTTCCGGTCTTCCATGTGATTATGAATGTCACCATCATCATTAATCCAACAAGTAGAATTAGCGGGATTGTCAAAGTCATTATGATCGCATCGGATACACCGAAGTACACTACCAATAACCAATATGCTGTCACACTCATCAATATCTTCATGTGATATTTCTGAATCCTAGGAGCCCAGATTTGGAGAAGAGCGCCAAGAACGGGTATAATTGAAGCACTAATGATAATCGAACGGAGTTTAAAGAAATCCAACGATGGTTCGATTATACCAAGGTTTGAAAGTGCTACTATTAGAGTTTGACAAGCATGACTTATTGATGTGATTGCAAACACCAGGGGCAAATCTGTAAGCAATCGGTTACTCTGTTTGAGCCAGAGTCGAAGTAAATACGTTCCAACGATTGCTGTGATTATTACTATTGTAATGCTTGAGAAGATTACAAATTCTGTACCTAACTGCATTATTTATCATTCCTAATTATTATTGTCTTATTTCGCAGTTGCTATCCTAGAAGGGGCTGTTACTAATTTCCTCATTCTCTTACTGATATGGCCCCATAGAGCTGAAACTTGTTCAATTCTATAACGCCAGAAAATTACGAACAGTATTGAAAATGCTATGAAGAACATGATGAGTGTAACATACATTAGACCAGGGGTAGCGAATCCCATGTCTGGACCTTGCATTATGGGTTCAGGTCCAATTTTGAAACACTCATTTACAAAGTTGAAAATTGTATGCGCCACAATTGGACCCATAAGAGATTGTCCTGAACTGAACTTCTCGTAATAGATTCCAAAGAGAAGACCAAGAACAGTCGTGAAGAAAACCATCATGAGTACTTCCATGAGAACAGATTGTCCGGGAGCTGCATTCACGAGGGGCCAACCTGCATGCCATAATCCAAAGATTATCGCGGAAATCCCAATAGATTTGTTGGCTGTAAATTTAGTTTTGAGAGAGTTTTGGAGTAGTCCGCGGAATAGAGTTTCCTCTAGAAAGGCGTTGATCAGAAAGAAGAGGAACAGGTATCCGAGCAGCTCACCATTAATGATGTGCAGCTCCAAAGGGTATGAAGGATCAATAAAAAGCGAATAGAATACGGTGCCACCGGTATCTATCACGACTGCAACAAGTATACCCATCACAAGTCCTACAGCTAGCTGGACCCTCAAATGTTTCATAGAGAGCCCTAAGACTGAATCAATCTCCTGTCGTCTGTAAAACCAGAAGAATCCCAGAATAATCAAAAGGGGGAAAAGTTTGGAGGGAAGAATATTCATCCATGTATCGCCAAGACCAAGTATGAATTGATCAACGATTCTCCAGATGATTCCAATTGTCAACATGATTCCACTGATTACTAGAATATTCATCGTGGACCATATCGAAGTTGTTTCTTGAACTGGAACAGTACTCTCTTGACTCATAATGGTAACCATGGAAACGGCCTCCGATTAAGGATAGACTACAAATTGATTCGTTTCATTGAATTTAAGCCCCAACAAATAGATACCTTCGAAACAGACTCATTCAAATAGCGCCTTGACTGTCATTGAATGGGAGATGGGTTGTCAATGGTCCGTGTTGCACATATCTCAGATTCGCATCTTGGTAGTTCGATGTTTCAACTCGTAGAACGTCGTGAAGATGCAAGAAAATGTTTGGGAAAAGCACTGGATATGGCTATGAGAAAGTCTCCAGATATTATCGTTCATACAGGCGATCTATTCCACGAGTCACTTCCTCAGAATGATGATAGAAATTTCGTAATTAAGCAGTTCAAGAAACTCAAGGATAAAGTTATCGCAATGTATCAGATTGTAGATAGCAGTCTGATTCGACGCCAATAATTTATTACTTTAAAGAACGTAAGTGAGTCTGTAACATATGGTGAATATCTATCGTGTAAGGAGGTCATGTGATGAAAAAGAGAGTCATATTGAACATCATCCCGCTGTGTTTCCTACTGTGCTTGCCCTTGCTCGGGCCTAGTGCGACAGTTGGACAGGTGGAAGTGATGAGTCCAGTGGTGTCATCGTTGCCATCACATGCACTG
>JAUWOU010000062.1 GCA_030612005.1 Candidatus Thorarchaeota archaeon
TTCAGTCTCAGAATCAATGAGCCAGTCAAAGTACCTATCTTCTATGGGGTTCGAGGACCCCAGATGTTGAAACTAGCTGGAAAGATTGCAGATGGAGTGATTCTCTCAGGACCTATCGATTACATTAGATATGCAATAGAAGTAGTAGATGAAGCCGCATTGAACGTGAAAAGATCCAAAGATGAAATAGAGAAAGTTGTCTGGCTTCCTACAATTCCAACCTTCAAAGGTGGTAGTGAAAAACTTGCAAAGAGAGTTGTTGCTCTCGTTGTTGCAGATACTCCAGAACAAGTGCTTGATTTACTTGACTTAGACCATGAGTGCGCAGACAAAATCCGAAAGGCTGTTGCTGAATCGGGACCAAAAGAAGGAGCAGAGTTCGTTAATCAGCAGTTCATTGACACCTTTGCAATATCAGGAACTTGCACTCAAATGGTTGATAAATTCGAATTGATTCATGATCTGGGCGCCACTGAAGTAGTATTAGGACCGCCATTCAGCGGTGAATGGAGAGAAGCAATGACCGAGATATTCCAAGAGATACACTTGCGGAGGGACAAGTGATGGAGTGGGGAATTGCAATCAATCTGAGGGAATCTGTATCTGAGATTATTGAGAAAGCTGTTGCAGCAGACCAAGGCGGAATAGATTCTGTTTGGATAACAGACTTTCCTGCAACGAGATTGTCTCCAATTTTAGCTACAGAAGTTGCAAAGAATACAAAGAACTGTAGGATAGGCGTCGGTCTACTCAGTCCTCTCATCTATTCATCATCACATATTGTTCAAATGATGACTACGTTGATCGAGATGCATGGAGACCGATTTGACTTGCTTCTTGGTCCTGGTGATAGAACGAAACTTGGAGATATTGGAGTTGATTATGGAAATATCTCAACTCTTGTCGAGAGAATGAGAGAATCAGTAATTACGATACATGAAGGGTTATCAGAATATAATGAACTACGTGTGTTTATGGGGGCACAGGGACCAAAAATGATTGAGGTATCTACCCACTGTGATGGAGTGCTGTTGAATTACTCCGATTCTCAAATGATACAGTGGGCAATATCACTTCTTGGGAAAAAACCAAATGATTTCAAAATAGGTATCTTTCCACCTTCATTGATTGGCTCTTCTAAACCATGCAATGAGCATATGGGGATAAAGACTTCAGCCGCAGTTGTTGTTCTAGGATTAAGCCCTTCAATTTTACGAGAATTCGGATTGAAAGATGATTTACATTCATCAATTAAGAAAATGAAAGAATTCGGTCTGAGTAATGATATAGTTGAAACGATAGATCAGAGCATCCTTGATCGATTCAGTTTGTGTGGTAGTTTTGAATCAAATATTGAATGTTTGACCAATTATCAACAGCTAGGAGTCGACACTATAGTTTATGGACCTCCTCAGGGAGCATCTCTAAGGGGGGTAAAACGATTAGTTGACGCTAAGAGCAGGCTCTAGAATTCCATGTAAGAATCTATTTCAATATCTTCAGGATTAACAGACCATTTCCCATTCAGATAGGTCATCTTTCTTGTAAGGTCTAACATAGATTTTGATCCTCGTTGTGAAATTGTCATTATTGGGTTAACAGAGTGAACACCAGACTTGTGTTCTAATGCTCTGAACAATTGGTAATATTCTACTTGATGTTCTCCAGGGGTCATTGTCCAGACAATGATGCCTCTGGAAGACATATAATACATAGTCCATGGAAACCTACCAATTGTTTCCAAGATTCGAGGTTTAGACTCATCATTACAGGTCACCTCGAAACAAAAGTTAGAGCTCAATTTTGGAAGAGCAAATGTAATGTAAGGTAGGAGTAAATGACGATTCTGAAGTTTTCTTGTAATCGCGGATACTTCTTTCGAATCAAAATCTAATCCCTTCATACTAAGACTCTCACTGATTTTACTGGGTGCTGCTCGGGCATCCATCTGGATTTGTGAAGATACAATGTAGTCATCAATTTTCAGTTCAGGTTTAACCCCAGAACAATCAAGAATGGGTGGGGTGTTGTTGATATCCAGTTCTCTGTCATCCTTTAGCATATCCTCAAGGTGGTAAGGAAGATTCCACTTGTCATTTTTGAACAAATCAACATTGGAAACTGCTCCAGAGTGAGTTTGATAATGTAAACTAGTATAATCAAAGATAGTCTTAGTGACTCTCTTGATTGAACTATTGAAAATCTGTTTATTGTCTTCATAATTTGGAAAAAGAAATGTCACATATCCAACATCAGTCATTGTGGTTTTGAGTAAGCTTTTTGTAAAGGGATATTGTGAGAAACCTCGTTCAATCAGTTCCCAATCAAGTCCTTCTTGAACAGTGAAGAACATCATTACCGACTGAAGATTGAAAGCTGAATAGTCAACCAAGCAAGATACTCGAAGATGATTTCTCTCTTGCAACCTTTCCAAGGAACGAGCTATTGTTCTTGGAGCAACTTTGAGAATATTGGAAGCATCAACAAGAGAAATTGTAGGGTTCTTTGTCAGTACTGACAAAACTGAAAGATCAGTACTGCTTATAGGAGCCTCTTCAATTAAGAATGCAAAGTTATACGCAGACTTGATTGAACTCTTTGTGAAGAGATTGAATTTATTGAGGGTCTTAAGGTTCTCAAGCATCTTCAATTTATAGCGTTGATTGACAGCTATTGTTGTAGGATTAGTTGGGTATGCAGTATACTCTGGATTGTCCTTCAATAAGTCAACTGCCTTGAGTGCCACTTCCATTGAAATAGTTCCTTCACACAAACCCAAGTAAATTCTAATTGCATCTAGATAGAATTGTGCTTTAGGGTCATCAAGTTTCGGGATTAAATCATCAAACGGCGTGATAAATGATACCTGACCTTTACTTGGGTCACGATTTGCTTCTTCTGATCCCAATCCACTTCTGTTCAATTTTTTCAACGCCGGATGTTCTCATCCAGAGGGGATGCGTGATGTCAGATGAGACACCACGCTCTCAAGTCGAGTTCCTTTTTCTGTCTTGTTGGCTATAAATGTACATATCTCCGAAGCATTACCTGCAAGGCTTGACAAAACTTGTGTTAACGTAAGCCATTCTACACTGCTTGGAACCTCTAGTTCTAAAAGGGTTAGATGTGGACCTGATACAACACGAGCTTTTGGAAAAGTACCTGCTTGAGCATGAAGAACATGTGAGAAGGCAGATTCCGCATCGATGGTATCACGGATACACACCAGCAATCTCTGTTCAAGTCCAATATTGTCAATATCAACATAAGGACTAGCCAAACTCTTGCGAACTCTTCCAATTCGTCTACGCAATGTACGTCCAGAATCGGACTTTAAGCCTAACTCTGAGTAATATTCCGCTAAACCTGTAGCAGTTGCATAGTAATCATCTTCAAGTACTGCAGCAACTAAGAGGTCATCTGATATATTGGCTGTCGGAGTGCTTTGTTTAACAGTCCCTACAATCGGAAGAATGTCAACATACCCGCTTGCAGCGCCAATTGATGCTTCAAGTCGGAAACTATCTGGAAATAACCAACTATCACCATCAAATAAACCAAGATTCATGTGGTGAGATATTTTTGAACAATCACTTGAGTAAATCTCTAAAGAATAGGGCTTCTTCCTAAATCTGTCGACTTGGCTATGAAACCATTGAGATTGACTACCTGTTGGAAGTACTGCTTCAAAATAGACAAATGATTCAAAGGTTGATGACATTTTTGATGGTAAAATGGTTGTCACTAATCGGCTTGATGTAAGCCAGCGACTGAACTTCATGAGAACATCAGAACCCTCACCCGAAAGAGCCCAGCCAAAAATCATCCTAAGCCCAATTTTACCAAGATCAAGATTTCCTCGTATTCTCAAATTATTTCCTTGGCAAAGATTAGTCCAAATTTGGTTTACTGCGGAACGAGAAACTCCAAGTTCTTTAGCAAGATCCGCTTGGCGTAGTGAAGGATTGATTACTAATCGACCCAGTAGGCGGAGTTCACCCGACCCCAAGTATCTCATATTATCCACCGAATACCTAGGTATCATGGCCAAATGTTAAGATATGAATGTGTTGGCAGACCACTTCATGTTACGTAAGTAATATCCACGTATGATACTGTCGAGGGTCGGAAAAGTATGGCATTCTAATTGCCTTTAGATACACTTCTAGTAAATCTCTCCGCACACCACTCCCTTATTATGTCAGGATTGCAATGTATTCTTGGATTCACACTGCAGACTGAGCTCATAGGTTAGATGTTACTGAGCTATCTAGATCAGAGTATCTACCTATCTAGTCATAGGCAGGCGACAAGCTATGTCACATAAGTACAAACATGTCGCAGCGGCTAGTGCTAAAGTCAGTGTGTCCACCATATCATACTATGTTCAGCAATGAAGGAGGTGAAAGCGATAAGCACAGACAAGATACGAACTCTCTACGAGAGCATGACTAACAATCGTGCTGCATTGGAGTTACTATCAATTGGTGTCGTGCGCGGTATCTCAACCGTAGTTCAACCACCGTGTGAAGATCCTTGTCCATTCTAGTGGAAACTAGATTTGATGAGTGAATAATACACACCCCTTGGTGGATGAATTTCGCTTTGAGATCCGGCATTGCTGGACATTGGTTGGTATGGGATTCTTAGCTATTCTCTGCAGTGTGAGAGTTCAACGAGAGAAAACATTGAGAGAGAAGGCGTGTAGGGTCCCAGAGTGACTTGTATGAAGTCGCTCAAGGAATCAATCACCAACCTTCGCAAAAGAGAAAGAGAACATGTAAAAAAATGGAGAGAAACAGAATGCAACCCGGTCAAGACAGCCCTGTACCAGAACCCTGGTAAACCCAAGAATTGCGGAATAAACCCCGCAATACGAAACGAAACATCGGAGTAAAGAAAGAAAATGATAACAGAAAGAATCGAACCAATAATTGGAAACATCGAAACTTCCGAAACAGGTCGCGAAGTGGATCCGTTCACTGATCCAGAGGTTATCAGATTGACTGCAATCAATTTAGAAATGGCAGTCAGGAACCTCATGGCAGCTAACGCTCCGCCCGAGTGCCTAGTGATTACAGCAGACATATGCACCCACAAACTCATGGCAATTCCCACAGCAGATGGGGAGGTCAAGGTGCTTGTGTTTGAGTAGTGACTGTTCGGTCGTTCGAGTAATAACACCACTACTTCGGGGGATTGGCTCTCCCGATGAGTGAGAAGTAAATGAAATTAGAAAAGGTGAATATATAGCTCCGGACAGTATAGAAACTTGGTCAATTGTGGAACCCGGAAGGGATCTGCAACAGATTTCCGAGTTTGAATAGTCCGGAGAAAGAGTAAGAATGAAAGTGGTTCAAAAGGATGATGCGCGGAGTGACGATATATTGGATAACGACGCTGCAGATGAAGAGTTGGATAACCAGTCCGACTCTGAAGATAAGGACCACGTAAAACTTGATGAGGTTCAAGAGGAAAATATAGGAATTCGAGCCTCTCTAAACGCTGTTTTTTCATGGAGTAATTTTAGGATTTATCTAGCCACGGCATGGATTTTCAATGCCTTTACATACTTGTACAGTTTCTTCAATCTATATCTTTGGGACATTGTACCGAGTTTAGTTTTCATTGGTGCAATTAGCACCGTCATATCAATAATAGGAACAACCGCACGTTTCTTCGGAGGTTATGTGGGAGATACTGTCAATCGCAAAAATCTTGCAGTTGTATCAATGCTCATAATGGCCATATACTTCTTGATGATTGGATTATTCACTGACCCTCTGCTCATTTTCGTTGCACTAACAATCATGGTTTCTGCTGAAATAACAAAAGGGGGATCAACCGCTTACATAATGGACAATATTCCTCGAGAACATAGCGGATTTGCACTATCGTTATTTACTGCTGGAAGAGCCTTAGCCATAATAACACTAGTCATCTTTGGAATTCTCTACCCAATATCCGGATTCGTTGCTTACAGACAGCTCCACCTTGTTGGTGGCATCCTCTTGCTGGTGTCCACAATCCTCAGAGTCATCTATTTAGAATCAAGTCCGCAACAGGGAAGAGCAGCAGGAACAAAACTATGGAAGTCCTTCATTGATGATAACAAAAGAGCATTGAATACTCTTCTAGCTGTGATTCCAGGAATGATAATTGTCTGTATTTTTGACAGTATTAGTGATACGTTCTTCAGACTTGGTGCTCTAATCTATATGAAAGTAGAGTTGGCTATTGATATTCCATCAATGGTAATAATGTTCATTGTTACTCTTTTGATCCAAGTGCCGCTTCTATTGAAGGTAGGACGACTCGTTGATAGAAAGGGTGTGAAATCTACCGCACTCATGGTATATGCCATTATGCCAATATCCGCAGCCCTCTTGATTGTAGCGTATTGGGTTCCGGATTGGGCCCCTCTTTCATTCTCAGTGGCTGCAAACTCGATAATTCCTGGGCTTGGAATAGTCTTCAAAACCTCATTTTTAGCAATTGTTCTCAAATATGTGAATGATGCATTGTGGTTGACAATTATTCTCGTATTGATTCGAAAGAAACTCCCAAGTAGAGATACAGCGAAAATACTTAGTCTGTTCTGGTTCATTGTTTGGATAACTGCATCCTTTGGACCAATTGTAGGAGGATTAATCTCCGAGGCGACCAATATCATGTCCCTCTTTGTAATGGTATTTATTCTGAATATAATCATCCTTGGAGCAATAGCCCGTTATGACTTAACTACAAAAGGGGAAAATGGTCAAGAGATTCAAATATCAGAGTGATGTGATGTTAGATTTGTAGTAGTAATCGAGAAATAGTAGAGTAGTGATCAATAATGAGTGAGGGAAAAAAGAGCGCGCTTGAAATTCTTCGAAAACTGATCAAGACATATCCTGATGCCCCACCAACATATCTGAATTTCAAAAGTCCATTTGAGATGATTATAGCTACAATATTATCAGCTCGCGCAACTGACGCAGGTGTAAACAAAGTCACTCCTGTGCTCTTTGGAAAATATACAAGTCCAGAGAGATTAGCTGAAGCAAATGTTGATGATGTAGCAATGATTATTCGACCTTTAGGAGCTTACAACCGTAAGGCGTCGTATATCACAAAAACATCCAGAATGATAATAGAGAATTTTGGTGGAGAGGTTCCTAAGACCATAGAAGAGATCATTACATTCCCTGGAGCGAGTAGAAAAACCGCGAATGTTGTTCTCCAGACTGCATTTGATATTGCTGAAGGAGTCATAATGGATACTCACATCATGAGAGTTAGCTTACGACTTGGTTTTACTGAGCATGAGAAGAAACCAGAAAAGACCGAAAAAGATGTTATGCAGCTTTTCCCAAAGGAGAAATGGATTAGTTATGCACGATTTATAGGGACACATGGAAGACGAACCTGCAAATCTCAGAATCCAATGTGCTCTACCTGTGCAATAAACAATCTGTGCCCATCTTCTGATCTTGGGAATTGATTTTCAGCGGAAGATGTTAATAGCAGATAATTTTGACCCAGACCTAAGCTAGCGTGATGATAATGAAGATTGGCATGGTGAGCAAGTTCGGTGCTCCAGATGGACTCTGTATTAGAGTAGGTGCCGTCCTCAAGGGATTAGTTGATCACGGTCAAGAGGTTCATGCACTTACGCAATCCCAAGTAGTAGATGGACTTCCAGAGGAAAGAGTTCACAGATTCAGAGCGGTTCAGCTGAACCCACATTTCTCTATTGATACAGTTTCATCTCCAAAGACAATTGCAGAGGTTTCAAGAAAACATAATCTTGATGTCTTGCATATACAGATGAACTCTGGAAGTACGGAGTTTATGTTACCATATTTCAAGAGGTCATTACCGCCACTAGTTGTAACATATCATCTAGCATATGCAGCAGGGGGCTCAATATACTCGACTCTCTTTGGAATCGCATGGAAAGCATCCCTTTTTGTAACCAGAAAGTATGATGAGGTGATTCTTGTAGACCCCTCTCAAAAGCCGTACTTCATTGAGAGAGGATTTTCAGAGGATAAACTCACAGTAGTTAGAAATGGGGTTGATACTAGCCTCTTCAAACCTGGAAACAATAAGAACCTAGATGAGGATACCATTGACTTTGTCTATGTAGGACGGCTCAGTTATGATAAAGGAGTTCATATTCTGCTTGATGCATTCCAAGAGTATCATAGTGAAAATCCACAATCTCGTCTGACTGTGATAGGAGATGGAATGTTAAAGGGTCAAGTGGATAACTGTACAGATGATGGATCAGTACGCCGGCTAGGTGCGATTGACCATGATAAGATTCCAAATATTCTTCAAAAAATGGATGCATTTGTAATTCCACAAAATATCGGAGGGCTGGGGCTCAGTGTCATGGAGGCTATGGGTTGTGGACTGCCTGTGATTACTACAGCTATCGGTGAAACAGTACGATTAATTCGGGAGGATGAAGGAATCTTAGTGAAACCTGATAGTGTATCTGCAGTAGTCAAAGGTATGAGAGTACTAGCTGAAGATAAGAAAAAGAGGAAATCGATGGGAGCTCGTTGTCGAGAGAAGATTGAGAAGGAGTACTCTTGGTATAATCAGATAGGTCTCATTGAAGATGTCTACAAGAGAGCCATTGAACGAGCAAGATGATAACTCATTAACCATTGAGGAAACAACTTATCAATAGACACATCTTGGGATGTATTACGACCATCGACATAGGTGAGAAAGGTCCATGTTGCATATCCGATTCATCCGAGATAATGTAGATTTAATTCGAACGAACCTAGAACGGCGGAGGGACAAAGTCAAGCTCGAGGAATTTGACCGGTTATTAGAGCTCGACAAAAGAGTCAGAGTTCTACAGAAAGAGATTCAGGACCTCAGAACACAGCGTAACAGCCTCTCAAGAGAAGTTGGTAAATTGAAGAAAGAGGGGGCGGATGCCTCAGAGGTAATGAAACGTGCAGAGGAAGTTAACAAGAAGATTGCTGATGTAGAATCAGAAACTGCAAATCTTGAGAGTGAATTGAAGAAAATCCAGATGAGTATTCCCAATATCCTTCATGAGAGTGTACCCTATGGTGCAGATGATGAGGATAATGAAG
The DNA here is from genome assembly GCA_030612005.1 of Candidatus Thorarchaeota archaeon. GTDB lineage: Archaea > Asgardarchaeota > Thorarchaeia > Thorarchaeales > Thorarchaeaceae > SMTZ1-45. Next base: position 9,108 of record JAUWOU010000062.1, read on the forward strand.
TAGTCAAGGAATGGGGTGGAAAACCTGAGTTCAAATTTGATGTACAAAGTCATGTAGATCTGTTAGACTCACTAGATATCGGGGATATTTCAAGCGCAGCAAAAATAGCAGGGTCAAGATTCTACTATCTCAAGAATGAGTTAGTAATGTTAGATATTGCCATGCAGCAGATGGCTCTTGATATGCTAATCAAGAAGGGATATACTCCACTATATCCACCATTTATGATGCGACGTGCACCCTACGAGGGAGTAACGGACTTAGCAGATTTTGAAGATGTGATGTACAAGATTGAAGGGGAAGATCTCTATCTTATTGCTACATCTGAACATCCGATGGTTGCAATGCATATGGATAACATATTCGAACCAACTGACCTCCCAATCAAATTTGCGGGAGTTAGTACTTGCTTCAGGAAAGAAGCAGGGTCTCATGGAAAGGACACGAAGGGAATATTCAGAGTTCATCAATTCAATAAGGTTGAACAATTTGTATTCAGCCTCCCAGAAGAGTCCTGGAAGATTCATGAAGAATTAATCAAGAACGAAGAAGAGTACATTCAGGCTCTGAAATTACCCTACCGAGTTGTGAATGTCTGTACTGGGGATATTGGGATTGTAGCAGCCAAGAAATATGATCTCGAACTATGGATGCCAGGCCAGCAAAAATATAGAGAGGGTGGCTCTTGTAGTAATTGTACATCCTACCAAGCAACTCGTTTGAACATCAAATACAGGCTCAAGAAAGGCGGTACTGAGAAAGATTACCTTCATACCTTGAATAGCACAATAGTAGCAAATCCAAGAACCATTGTAGCCATATTGGAAGTTTATCAACAGGATGATGGAAGTGTTAAGATTCCAAAGACCCTGCACAAATACATGCCTCCAAGTATGAAGGAAATTGTACCTAAATCATAGGCTTACTGTTACATTCCACCTTCAAGGCTCATCTTGATTGCATCATCAATTGAACTCTGAAGAGCGGGTGGGAGACCTGGTACCTTCAGTTTAACAAAGCCACGAATGATAAGGGAAGTAGCCTCTTCTTCATCAAGTCCTCGGCTCATAAGATAGTTCAGTTGCTCGGCTCCAACCTTACCAACTGTAGCTTCATGACTAAGCTCTGCACCTTCAGCACGAGCAACTAGCATTGGAACAGCTCTGATAACTGCAGAATCACTAATCAGGAGACCGTCACATTCCAAGCGCGCCTTTGTTTGACTGGATAGACCAACAAGGTCACCCCTCGCGATAATCTCCGATGAATCAGTAGCAATAGACCTTGAGATTACCTTTCCACTGGTTCGTTGAGCCTCAAGACTTAGGAGACCTCCTATATCGTATTTTGAGTTCTTAGTTCCATAAATAATCGAATAGAGGTCAGATTTTGCACCGGAGCCAACAAGACGAACTTTGGGAAATGTCTGAATAGATTTGAGTGGGCTGAGAAGTGCATAACTAGAGATGTATGTACCATTCTCTTCTACAATAGCAGCAGATCTCGGTCGTACATCGGTGTTCTCACTCCATCTATGAACCATAGTAAAAGATAGTTGAGCATTCTTCTTCACGTAGAACTCAGACACCCCTAAGTGTAATGATTGTTCAACGTTGGAGGGAGTAGCACATCCCGTGATGATATGTAACTCTGACCCTTCCTCAGCAATAATGATATTGTGAACATTTTGTACTGACTGATTTTTCTTCATAATCAGGCAGCTTTGGACTGGCATGTCAATCTTGACTCCAGCTTTTGCGCGGATGAAGTATCCATTGTATTGTTCAAGCTCGCTTCTCGCAGTGTATTTGTCAACATCTACAGGAACTGCTTTCCAAAGATAGTCTTTCAGCCAATCGTATTGTTCAAGTGCCTGACTCATTGGAAGTACTTCCAAGCCTTCTTGGGTCAATAGAACATCAGCAAGAATGCTTTCGGTATCAAACTGAATGAATGAACCAGATACATTCTCTTGAGATGTGTCAAAACCGACTTCCCTCACGAGAGCTTGGTCTTCAGAAGATACATCATCTATAGATTCGATCTCACTGGTTCCTGAAGATGTGTACTCGTAATTATCGAGATCAATATCTTCGCCAAATTGGGCTTGTTTCTTCTTGGCAGATTCCGCACGTTTCTTCAAGTTATCAGAGGTCATCAGCCAGTCACCTCTGCTAAGAATTTCTCGTATCCCTTCTCCTCGAGTGCAGGGATATCGCTCATATCTCCAGTGTATACTAGTCTGCCTTGTTGGAGAATATACACCTTATCTACTTCAAGAAATTCTAGGACATATCGATGGTGACTGATTATAACAAGGGTAGTATCGCCTTTCTCTCGAAGTGCCTTCAATTCATGACCTACAACCTTTAGTGAATCATAATCAAGACCACTATCTGGTTCATCAAGAAACATTATCTTTGGGCGCATTGAGAGAACTTGGAAGAGCTCGCTTCTCTTAGATTCCCCACCTGAGAAGCCATCATTCAAATCACGGTCAGCCAGATTTCTAATTCCCAATCGTTCAAAGTCATCGTATAGTACATCTTTGCATGCACACGTTTCGCCCATTAGTGTGTCAGCTTCTGCTTTACATTGATAGTCAGGACATATTCTACAGATGAAGTCATCAAGTTTTACACCAGAGATACTTGGTGGTGTCTGGAAAGCATAGGCAATCCCCAATTGTGCACGTTCAGTGATCGTCTTTCGTAGAATTGATTCATCATTGAAGAGAATATCGCCACCAGTTATTTTGTACTCTGGTAACCCCATGACTGTTTTAGCTAGTGTGGACTTTCCTGAGGCGTTCGGTCCTAAGATTGCATAAACTAATCCAGGTTCGAATTCTAAATCGATTCCACCGAGAATTGGCACCCCATTGACCTCAACACGTAAATCTCGTGTTTCAAGCAAATTTCCGCACATCGAAATCAGTACCTTTGTATTTAGTTCAAGCTTAAACCAGATTGAATCTGATTTTTACCAATCGGAGTTGGCACTTATTCTTTAGTATAAGTACCAATTGTTTGAGCTGATTCTATCTTATGTTTCTCACATATATCCTGAAAGCTGTTCATATCTACATTCTCTAGTGCAGGTACTGAAAGAGCGTATAGTGTGAAAAAATACCTGTGAGTACCAAAGGGAGGCGCGGGACCGCCCCAATCAAATATATCAAAATCATTCGGGACTTGAACTCCGGGAGGCTTTCCACCAGATGTCATTTCCTGAACGCCAGCTGGAATTCCATGAACAAGCCAGTGTATCCAATCTCCTACCGGTGCATCAGGGTCATTGCAGATAAGTGCAAGACTCTTTGTACCGTCTGGAACATCTTCCCAAGCTAGATGTGGACTCAGATTTTCATTTCGATAGGCACACTTCTCTGGAATAGGTTGGCCTTCAGAAAAATCATCACTCCAAATTCGCATAGGCTATCATCTCACATTGGCCTGTAATCCATTGTAATTGGATGCACTTCTGTGTTGTCATGATTAATTATTGATGATTCAGACCGATATTATGATGAATCATTCAATGGAAATGCGGATTTCATGTATTTTCTTAGTAGACCAATCTACGTACTCATTACATAGATTGTTTGGAGGACCTTCTGGTCTGAGAGTTCCAACCTGTGTACGCTTACCTTCATCCATTTCTATCAAGTGTGTACATCGCACAGATCCCCAGCACTCAGTAAACTTTTGCAAAAATTCTTTCACTACACTTCGTGCTTGAGTACGTTTCAATTTAAAATCATCAACAGTTTCATCTCCATTTGTACCTAGCATGAGACCCAGACTGACAACGGCTCCGCTGATAGCACCACAAACCTCACCATATCCAGCGATGCCACCACCAAAAACTGAGGTTATCCGCATACATGATGTGTTGAATCCAGGGAGTGGTGATTCTCTATTTACACGAATCATAACACTTTCAGCACAGTTGTATGAACGCCCATCGTCTTCTTTCATCTTTTTTGCCTATCTACCGATTTGATAGAGACCAAATGAAAAATATTCTCCTGTGAATTTAATATTGTATCATCAGGCTTAAAACGACCAGCAATATCTCTAACCTTGGAGAATAACATTGACTGATGTCCAACAAACTTTCGAAAGATTAGTTTCCCTCGCAATACAAAGAGAGGAAGAAGCATACGAATTTTATATGAAAGCTGCTGAGGATTCAAAATTCAAATCATCAGCAAAATTGCTCCATGAGCTAGCACACCAAGAAGTGGCTCATAAGGAGAAACTCAAGAAAGCCCTTGATGAGGGTGTTTGTGACACTTTCACTTGTGACACCGTTGAAGAGATTGAGAAGATGGACTTGAGTCAATATCTTGTTGACATTCCATTGAAATCGGATTCAACTCCACAAGATGTGCTAATTGTTGCAATCAAGAAAGAAGCAGCAGCAAACAGCTTCTACAAGGCTCTATCAGAGCTTACTGGAAGCGGTGTGCACAGATCGGTCTTTGAAACACTTGCTACTGAAGAAGAAACCCACAAGACTCGACTTCAGAACATGTACGACGACATTTTCCAACCAGATATGTAATGTTAGGAGAGCCACTTCGGCTCCCCGTCATTGTTTTTCCATAATCTATTCAGACTATGTTTTATGCAGCTTTGGCGCTGCAAGGAAGGTCAAACCTCGCTTAGTGAGCTCTTCAGCAGTTCTATTCAGAGCATGATGTTTGTCTAGATAGTTTATCAAATTTAGAGGCATATGACCTGCTTCGATGATGTCTTCTTTCGTTCGGAAGTAATCCAGTATATCCGTTGGATAATCTCGTGAGGCATCGATTTCAGGAACTGCCCCTTCGTGTTTTGCGCTGATGTTCTTCACGTGATCTGCTAACTCAAGAAGCTCTGGAAGTCTATCATAGGGTTGCCGGACAATTGACTTGTATGTTTCAGTAATATGATGTTCAATTCTTACAACATCTTCAAAGCCAAAGTCCTCACGAGCGTATGCAGAAAGCTCTATTGTTTCATTGTTTACACTGTTTGATAAGTTGAAACCAATGAGGGGGGTAGTTCCATCATCACGACTAAACAACTTGGCTGTTAATAGGGTCCACAAACAAGCATATGGATTATCATTACCCATGAACACTGAAATTTTGAACTCCATATCAATTCCAAGCTTGTGCATCATATAGCCAACTAACACACTTCCAGGATTGACGTTGAGCACTTGGGTTACGCCATATTTTGTATAGTAATTGAGATATTCATCTGCCCACTTCAATGGAAACTCGTTTGGCATTCCAACACCGCCGAAGTATCCTGTTATTGTAGCAGGCCCTCCAAGGTGAACATTGACTGGTGCTCCATCTGGACCAGGATATGTTCCCTTACTATCAAGAGTTTCAACATATGATGAACCAGTAATCTGCATTCCGGCAGCGAAGGCAATTACATCATTATCTGCAGTTTGCTCAGCCATATTGCGGACTCGAATGAAACGACCGGGCATGAGTTCACCCTTCTCAATTGATTGCTTCGCCTCTTCAATAAGCCATGGGAAATACTGGCACGCGCTAATCTCAAGGGTGACCGCAAAGCTATCATCAAACTTCATAGATTTCGATTTATCACCAAGTATCTTCTGTCGATATTCAGGAATTGTAATGAATGCATCATTATCACGCTGTTCCTGCAACCATTGAAGATCTTTGATGTAGGGAGATTTCTTTGCATCAAGTAATGCGAGGAGATTATCGAGCTTTCGAGCATCTCTTGCTTTCCTATTGATCTCATCAACTCCACCATGCTTCTCAATCAAATCAAGAAGATTTGTGATGAGAGGATTATCATCCTTGAGGAGAAAATCATTGATTTCGCTCAAGCGATTCTGATCGATTCTGAGTTTGTCCCTATCGGTCATTTATAGGCCGTCCGTCTTTTTCAAGAGCTAGTATGACACCCAGGAGTGTCAATTCTGCAATAATACTTGTCCTAAAAAATCGTTCTGACGGAATGTGATTTCATTCATTTGATGGATTTTCGGACGATGGCACAACCATATTTTCAGGATCCCCATAGTTGATTGTGCGCAAGTAAGACCGAATGGTAGGACCAATCAAGAGTGTCACAACGCCGCCAATCACTACCTGTGCCAAATTAACCGTTACGAGCTCACCTATCGCTACTGCAATACCGATTAAGAACATCTGAGCAATGAAATAACCTGTCAACATTATAACAGCTCCTACAAGCACAGCGATGAAGTCCCAACTGTTCAGTCTGACATGTTTGCGTGCTCGGGAACTCAAGTACCCCACCGCCATACCCTCGAAACCCTTGATAATGAATGTAAAAGGAGCCCAGTGTGGGTATCCGCCAACCACATCAGCTACTGCGGATCCAACTCCTCCGGCAAAGAAACCACCAATCGGACCTAAAAGGAAACCACCAAGCATCACCATAGTGTCTCCCAAGTTGAAATAGCCACTTGTTCCGGGATATGGAATTCGGATTACGAGAGTCATAATTGTGACGAGTGCAGACATTATAGCAAGCAGAGCTATATTGACAGCAGAATTTTTCCCCGAAGGACGAAAGTACTCCATTTCCATTTTATTCACACGCGTCTAGTCAAGAATTGGCAGGATATATAACTTTGAGCCTATATATAGGCGTGATTTCCTATGTCCTTTGTATCATCATTTGTGTGTACAAAATGCGGAAAACAATTTCAAGATAATGTTCGTGAAAGGGTATGCCCAAAGTGTGGAAGTTTTCTTGAGATTGAATATGACTTAGATGCTGTAAGAAAAGTTGTAACTAAGAAATCATTACGCGCCAGAAAATCAGGCATCTGGAAGTATTCAGAACTCTTACCGGTTTCAACTCCGTCAAAGGCTGTATCTCTTGGTGAGGGTGGAACTTTCCTTCATAAGTGTGATAGACTCGCCAAGCATCTTGGGCTAAAATCATTATACCTTAAAGATGAAACCACTAATCCAACCGGCTCTTTCATTGATCGAGGTACGGCGGTTGAAGTGACCGTGGCCAAAGAGAGAGGTTTTGAATCGTTATGTTGTGGTTCTACTGGAAACCTTGCAGCTTCCCTTGTAGCCTATGCGGCACGAGCTGGGATAGAGAGCAACGTCTTCATCGCGCAAACAGGCAATGTAGACATGGGAAAATTCTACCAGATACTTGCATATGGTGCAAATGTAACTGTAGTAAAAAATCATGACGTAGCTCTGGCAAGAGCGGACGCAGAAAGCCATCATAGTTATGTGGTCAATGCTTATAGCTCGATATTTCTTGAGGGTGTCAAAACTACTGTCTTCGAAATCTGTGAACAACTCTTGTGGAATGCACCAGATTGGATATTGGTTCCAATGGGAAACGGTGGACATCTTTCTTTGATTTGGAAAGGTTTGAGAGAGTTGCAGGAGATAGGTATTCTAGATGATATAGAAACTAGAATAGTGGGGGTTCAGTCAGCAGGTTGCGCTCCAATTGTAGAGGCCTATATGAGTGGATCAAAAACTATCATTCCAACGTCCAGTGGAGCCACTATTGCGCTTGATATCAGTGTGGGAAATCCATCATG
>JAUWOU010000170.1 GCA_030612005.1 Candidatus Thorarchaeota archaeon
CTACTTCTATAGAGACCTCAAGTATCAAGGTGACAGAGAGCAAGAACATCCACGAGTTCTTGGATAACCACATGCGTGACCTAGCACAGAATCCCAAGTACGTAAACAATCTCGTAAAACGGATTGAACCGCTAAAGGAAGGTGATTTTGAACCGCTTGTTACCATGGTAATAGACGTCACGGAAGAATTCCTCTATGAGGGAGTCAAGCAAATCTGGATTGCTGAACGGCTAGTGAAACATTCGCATGATATGTACCCAAATCTGTTGAGTGAGCACCTGATGACTTCCACAATTGAAAGGCTTCAAGAGCAGTTAGGATAGGGGGTCTATCTCTGGGGGGTAGCATCGAAAAAAGGCGGGAACATCAAGAGAGTGATGGTAAGTTACGTGTCAGAGAGAGTGATGAAGCGATAAAAGAGAATGAAGTGCGTGAATATCTGGAAATTGAAATCGAAGAAAGGAAAAGGAGAGCTCTTGAAAAAATCGATGCATCTGAATCGAAGATAGAATTTGATCTAGAGGAAGTAACGAAGAGAAAGGAACGTGCTCTTGAGAAGATAGAAAATAGCGAAAGAAGTTCAGAAAGGAGTGCTAGTGATGGGCATCTCAAGAGCGAAGGAGCTCAAATGGAATCAGACGAGTATATTTCTGTGAAAGACAAGAGCAAGCCTTCTGAGGAGATTCGAAGAAACCTTCAACCAGAATCCGAAGTCAACCAGAATGAAACTATCCATCCTCCGGAAAGAGTTTCAGAGTCAACCGAATTAGCAAAAGATACCAGAGAGATAGTTTCGGAATCAGAACTTGACGAGTTAGGTACTCGCAAAGTCAAGATGTATAGTCCCGAGGTTAGAGGAAGGGAGGTTTCGTCAGCAGAGGAACTTCGAGATATGGTCGACCAAGAGTTGCCGGGTATGAAGGAGCATCGCAATTATGAGAAAATGATGAACCAATGTGAAAATCATTTCAAAGCCAAGGAACACTTCGGTAACAGGAAGTGGGTTTCAAGTGGTGAGATCATCAAGTTCTCAGAAGAGGTCAGTGAACCCGAAAAGACAGTTCGTGCTTGGCTTGTTGAAGAGGCAAGACCTCTGATGTATCCAACTCTTGAGAACGCCATGTCAAAACAAGAAGCAGAGGAGAAGATTAGCAAGGTCCGAGAGAATCTACAGGGTATTGACTCATATGAAAAATTGCAGGAGAAACTTGACCACCCATATCATGAGGCTCACACTAAGATCCAGATGAGTTATCCTAAGGACCTTGAGTCTGCTAGGAAATACTACGAGTTTCTTGATGAAATGGCTAAGGGTGGAACTATCGCTGATGTTTCGAAACGTGTTGGGTTTGGTCAATCGAATGGATCCCGCTATCTTGAAGGCAGAATTCCTCGAATTATCACTAGAGCCATTGAGCCCATACCTGATTTTGAACCAATGGAAGTGAAAGAGAAGACTAGTATTGATACTCCAGAAAAGTATGAACAGGCACTACAACGTCATCCTTTTGTTAAGGAACTTCCAGATTTTCAGAAATTAGACCATGAGGCAAGGGTGTATACAACACTCACGGATTTGAAGACTAGAGGAGAACTCCCTGATAAAACGGTAAAAGACCTCGCAATAGAGAATAATGTCGAAAAACGACAGCTTTCATCGTGGTTGAATGAGCGGAAGACTCAGGAACTCATAACAAGACTTGAGATTTATGAAAAGGCCAGGGAGGTTCATGAAGCCAAGCTAGCTAAGGAGGCTTTTGAGCATCGAATTGACCCCTCGAAAGTGTATGAGCATTTCAGGGACCTGAAAGGAGTGAAGGAACCAACTCCAGGTCAACTTGCTCAAGCAATTGAGAGTATGTATCGAAACTCTGAACTGAATACCCGTGTGCAGTGGGGCGAGCTCAGACCATACCACAGTGGTGGTCCAAAGTGGATGAGGGAAGTTGCAAAGTCTATTCATGAACAACGTGAAGAAGTTGAAACTACTCTGAACCAACGCATGGGACTTGAGGGTGACCCTAACGAAAGAATACGACTTGGAGTCATGGATAGTAAACTGTACATCCGCAGAGAGGATACTTCTGAGTGGAACTGGATGAACCTCTACAAGAATGAACAATTTCAATTCAATAGTCAGGAACAGAAGAATCAATTCGTAGACGAAACAAAGGCTAGGCTGGGTATCAGTGGGGCTACGAAACTAAGTGATATTGTAGATCAGATGACTGATTACAAGAGGGTCAGTATGACTGTACCAAATTATGATCTTAACTCAAGGACTCCCTATCTCAAAGGAGAAACACTGCATCTCTCATTGGATACGACTGGTAAGAGAATTCAAGATATGCAGAGCAAGATTGAGCGGATTGGTCAAGCAAGGAAGGGTGGAATAAAGAGTCCTCAATTTACTATGAAAGAGAATGAGATAGAATCCATGTTCACTTCACTCCTTGGCACAGGGCTATCTGATGGTCATATTGAGTTATCAAACAGAGGCTTTGTGTATACAGAATCTAATCGGGATCGTGTAGATATTGTCAACAAACAGATTGATCGGTTTGGAGATGTCTACCACAGTGAAGATATTCGCCCAAATGGAGTTATTCGGACTCGATATTCTTGTGTCCTCGGAAGAGCTTTGGAGCGGCGTGGACTGACGAAAGGCGATAAAACACTGCAGAACGAGGGATGGCCTCAATGGTTAGACGAGTCATCGGGAATATCGAATCTCGAATATTATAGATCACTCTGGGTTCAAGATGGCAATTTCAAGTTGGATAAGAGTGGTAGGGTTGCATTCCAAGTAGACCGAGGCGTTGTCTTACGGGATCCTCGAAAGTCTCTGGGATATGGTATTGAGAATGCGGCATCTGAGAAGATGGCTGAATTTGTTCGAGATAAAGGAAATCGATCTGAGGATGAACTATTCAAAGTTCGGTACAAGCTAACGAAAGGTACACTTGATGACCTAACGTATTCAACGGATGCAGAAGTTTCTCAGATAGCTAGTGAATTGAAAACAATCGTAAATGATAATCCTCCCAAGTTGATGGTTGCTGAACAAAGAGGTCTGAGACAACATGGTATCGAAACAAGGGAATATTTTGCTTATCTTACATATTCAGAAAATACAGGTAGGTTATCCGGTCTCTGGCATTATGAAACGGGAACAAAAATGGATGCAATGCGTGTTGCGCTTAAGTGCTCTCCAGATGATATACGTAAGAGAAGTAAAGTTGAGAGATGGGTTAAGAGTCGACCCGATTTGAAAGAAAAAGTAGAACATGAAACTGAGGGTGAGTAAAATGAACTGCAATGAAACAAAACTCAAAGAACTGCTGATTGAAGCTATAAATGATGAAACTGGAGTTGCAGGTGTTCCCATTCTAGTCGTTGAACGACGAATGCAAGAGCGGATTGAAGCTGCAGGTCTGCAATGTGGATTATTCCAAATACGTGAAGTCATCCAACGAGCTCTTGATGATTGGGAGATTAACAAGACACCTGATGAACTCGATCATTCAAAGATGGGAGAATTTGGGATGCCAGTACGTAGCGGATTTACATGGCATCTCAAAATTCTTCCCGCTGAAAAGATTGCTTCATACAAATCTCTTCGACCTGAAGTAAAAGCGCTGATTCAGCTATTGAGAGAGCAGAATGATCCAGACAACTTGGGAGTTATGCCTGTTGACCTTGCTGCAAAGAGATTAGTTGAGCAGGGATTTTCTGAGGATGATACCAAGAGTATCTATGCACAAGATATCCTCGAGGATTTTGGGACTAGCTGGGGTGACAACCGAGTTTGGTGCTATGGATTAGTGCCAGAGTATAAGAAGACTGAGGATTACAAACAGTGGCAAAAGGAGATAGAGGATGAGTTCGACAGAAAACAAGCTAGGAGAGAGCGTATGGTTGAAGAATGTGAGATAACCGGGCCAATTCACGGACACCTCGATGATTTAGCTGAGAAACGGGAGATAGATTTGCATAAGTTATTGATTAATGAAGATAAGATGAGCAAGCAAGAGTATCTGCTCAAGAAGACTGTCATCGAAACACGAGATGAGGAAGAGGAGAAGCAATGGAACGAGATTATCAAGGCTGTGTTCTCCCTCAACTTTCGTGATCTTATTGAACTCAGAGGGCTTTTTCTCGGTAAACCCTTTCCATCACTTGATACGGTTCAAGAAAAACTTCAAAAATTGAAAGAGAAAAAGGGCGCATAACGCTCCTTTTTCAAAATACGGGCTTTTACTTCAGCGGAACGTAAGCAGAAGACTTGGTAGCGCCGATTCCTGGACTTCCGTGCTTAACCTGTCTCATAGGGCTAGAAAATTCCCCAAGAACGTGTCCGATCATCTGCGGGATGATTTTGACGCGGATGAAGTCTTTGCCATTATGAATGGCGATAGTAAGGTCGACCATTTCTGGGAGAACGACCATGTCACGGCAGTGGGTTCTCACAACGACATCCTTACCCTTCTTCTTTGACTTCCTTGCAGCTCTAAGGTTTGTCAAGAGTTTTTTCTGTCTTGGAGGAAGACCTCTTTTGAGAGTCCTTCTCCTACGAGTAGGGAGCAGTTCTATGAGCGCGTCCATGTTCAATTTGACTAGCTCTGAGAGGGGATAACCGCGGTACATTGGTTCTGCTTTTTGTGACATGTAATCACCAGATTTGATAGAAAGGGATAGCCGTGACCATCCCAAACATCGTTGAAACGAGAAAGTCTGAATTTAAGGATTGCCATCTGTCCGGCCCTGTTGAACAATTCGAAAGACATTCAGATTGTCCTCCTTTTAAAAGGCAGTTTGCACAGCTTTTTATTAAATGAACCATTGAGATATCGTTAGCTGAATGAAGAATTCTACTGAACATAGTTCTGACTTTTTCTACAGAACCCTGAGATAGAAAACATCAGTCAATAGGTGTTTAAATTGAACGAACCAAGAATGGAAGTATGAGCATTGCTTCAGCTCAACATACCGAATTGAACTCTAGCTTGAACTGGAACCAGTTAGCTTAAAACAAATGAAGTCTATGACAAAACACACTGACTTCATGTTCAAGTATCTATTACCTTAAGTTCTATCGTTAAATGGAAACTCTGTACATTCTTGTTCAAGTTGTCAGAAATTCGTGGTTAGGAGTCGAAAATGGTGAATTCAAAGAAAGTAGTATTAAGTATACTAATAATTCTGATAATTGCAACACCCGTGGTTGGTATCAGTAATCTCGATGTTTCGCATGGACCAGCACTCTGGATTTTAAAAGCAGAGTCTGGGGATGCCAGTATCGATGTTGGACTTGATGAAATAAAACTTGGTTTACGTGATACAGTATCTGATGTGAGAATAAGAAATCTAGAAAGTCTGGACACACTTGCCGCAAATGGAGATTACCTCATTATTATAGGTCATGGGATTCCTGAGGGGCTTGAAACTGATGGAAAGACAATACCTTGGGATGAGGTCTATGCGGCCATAAGAAAAGCCGGTCCGGAAAGGGCTTTTGTTCTAGCATGTTACTCACCGGTAGATGAAGAGATCATCGGGTTTAATGCTCCAATTGATGCAAAAGCAGGGGCCATGCTAATATCCTGGATGATATGTAGCTCATTGGAACCAGAGAGGCAATCTAATTTTCCTGTCGAAGATGCAATAACAGCTCAAAGGGAAATGAGAAATCCATTGAATCGATATGTGTACTTTGTACATGGATACTTTGGAATAGATGAAGATTTTGAAACAATGGTCGATTATTTTGATTTGAATAAAATCGAAAATAGCTATTCTGGAATAAGATATTTCGACTATTTTGAGCACTATGGGTTTGGATTACCAGATGATGTCTTGCTAATTGATGCACTGCACCAAATCACATCGGTTTCAGAATATGCTAATAATTTTGCCAACGATCTATGCGACCTACCATCTGGGTCACATGTATCTATAGTAGCTCACAGTTTAGGTGGAATCATCACAAGGGAAATGCTTGCTCTTCACAGAGATGATCTAGCTTCTGCAGGAATTTCCATTGACAAGGTTGTCACACTTGGTACACCAAATCTAGGAACATTGCTTGCCAATCCGATAGCTCCTTGGGCGCCAATCCTGACACTGATAAGTGGAATCATCAATTTTGGTCAATATTGGCCCAGCCCGGTGTTCTACTCGGTGTATCCATTAGCTCCCTTAATCTTGAATTTAAATGCAGACCCCTTAGATTACTCCTATGGTATAGAGTGGTATACAGCTGCGGGATACGATTCCTTATTGAGCGCACTTACCTTTTTGATACATGGTGATTTGAGCGACCCATTGATTGCAGTTGGCAGAGCACACCTCTCGTTCTTAGGCGTGGAAGAGTCAGTGACTTATGACGAAATTGGTCATATGGGACTCATTCAGACCGCCGGTTCAGCTGGAACGTTTTCTGATGTCTTAAGCTGGTTATGTTCTGGTGATGATTCCGATGGGGACGGACTAACTGATGATGCTGAACTCTATACTTGGAATACCAATATTTTTGAAGTTGATAGTGACAATGATGGACTCACTGATTACGAAGAGGTCGTTGATCATGGAACCAATCCAAACAACCCAAACTCTGATGGTGACGCAATCAATGATGGCACTGAAATCGCTTGGAACTATGACCCTCTAGACAGTTCAAGCCCGATTCAGGCGTCTTCCCTGATTCAAAGTATGCATGTCGATGGATCATCCATATCTGTAACCGCTCGGAGTTTAACAGGAGTTACCAAGGTGAAGTTCTATGCACAATACAAGAATTATCTAGGTACATGGACTGCCTATCAACTCATATACACAGACATCTCAGTACCATTTAGCAAGACATGGACAATTCCCTCTGGTTCTGTTGCAGTTAGAATCATGCTAAAAGCCTATAATTCAGGTAATGTCTACCTAGGCTGTGACACTGCATATCAGAGTATCAGCACTGGTGGTGGAGGCGGTAAGCCAGTACCTATATGATA
>JAUWOU010000078.1 GCA_030612005.1 Candidatus Thorarchaeota archaeon
ACTTCGCCCATGTCTCCGGTCATGCGTTCTGGGTTGGTCTTCTGTGCCAGGTCATACTTGAAGGTATCATGGTCTTTGTCCTTCACGATGTCCTCACGGTCAGAATAGATTGCACCCTTGCTGTCAACCATTATGATGTTCTTGGGGTCAACACCAGCGGATATCAGCAGGTAAGCTGTTCTGGTATTTGCTGCACCCACACCAAGCATTGCAACGGTAACATTCTCAATGTCTTTCTTGACAACGTTCAAACCGCCGAAGACGCCTGCTAGGACCACTGTAGCGGTACCTTGGGCATCATCGTGCCAAACCGGGATTTTCACCTCTGGATCATTGCGCAACTCTTCGAGTATCTTGTAGCACTTTGGCTTGGAGAAATCCTCTAGATTGATACCTCCAAATGAGGGCTGCAACATCTTGACGAACTCGATGGCTTTGTCTGGATCTTTGGTATCAATACAGATTGGCCATGCATCAACACCACCGAGGTATTTGAATAAAATTGCCTTACCTTCCATAACTGGGCCAGCTGCGAGTGGGCCAATATCACCAAGTCCGAGGACTCGTGTACCGTCACTAACTACTGCTACCATGTTCCCCTTGTTGAGATGGTCATAAGCCATCTCGGGATTGTCCTTAATCGCGAGACAAGATTTGGCTACTCCCGGAGTATACCAGATTGCAAAATCTGAAAAGTCTCGTACAGGACATTTTCCAATAGACTGGATTTTGCCCTTGTAGAAGGGATGCAGAATCATTGCATCCTTACCAGGCTTCTCAGCTTTATTCTTTAACTCTTCAACAGAGAGCTTTTCTTCAGGCATTATATAGTGCTCCTGATACATTTGACTGTTCAGACTGACCTGTATACCGGTCTGTCTGACAAGGTGCGCCTGTTCTGAGCCTTTATTAAAGTGTATCTTCTTGTGCTAGATGGCTTCAATCGCGAAATATGTTTAGAGTTTCAATCCCCAGAAGTTGACAATTTGCTCTGCATGTTGCTTAGACCTAACTTTGTCCAAGCCCTCAGAACCACCGAAGATGGCTTCGATCTTTCCATCCTCATCTATCAGATATGTTATTCTCTTGACTCCTATACCTATAATGTTCAGCTTGCTATATACCTCATACAATTTAGTAATACTGAGGTCTTCATCTAACAGGATATTGAAAGGTAGATTGTGTTTTGCTCTGAATTTCTGATGAAGTTCAGCTGTGCCCCCTGAGATTCCGAAAACTGGTATTCTGGAACCCTCAAAGATCTGGTAACTATCCCGAATGGAACACGCTTCTGCTGTACACCCGGGCGTGAAATCTTTTGGATAGAAATAGAGAACAATCTTTTGTCCTCGATTGTCACTCAACTTGAATTGCTTACCTGTGTCGTCTACGGTTTCGAAATCGGGAGCTTCGTCCTTTATTTTTAGCACTGCAGGTACCTCTACAATTTGAGTTCCCAGAACTTGATGACCTGAGTCGCATGTTCCTTGGTCTTGACTTTCTCGATTCCCGCTGTGCCACCGAATATCCCTTCTATCTTTCCTTTTTCATCAATCAGAAACGTTGTCCTGACGATTCCTAGATAATCTTTACCGTACATCTGTTTTTTCTGGTAGACATCATACAGCTTTGCAATCTCAAACTTCTCGTCCATCAATAGAGGGAACGGAAGATTGTTCTTATCGCTGAAGCTTTTGTGTGACTTCTCTGATCCTCCAGAAACTCCAAACACTGGAATATCTGATTTTTCGAAGATGTCATAGTTGTCACGAATTGAGCATGCTTCAGCTTGACAACCACTTGTGTTGTCCTTTGGATAGAAAAAGAGAAAGATCTTTCTCCCTTTGAAACTGCTGAGCTTTATTTCTTCTCCATTTTCTGTTGTTGTTGTGAAATCTGGTGCTTGGTCACCTTTCTCTAGCATATTGCTATCTCCTTGAAGAACATAGTTAATTATAGTTAAGAAATCTCCTATATGTACATTTAAGACTAATGATTTGAACTTCACCATGCAGCAATCCTTAAAGAGTCAGCAGCGAGCTGAAAAAATACTAAGGGCAGAGTCATAATGACTGAACTGATAACCTATAGACCCATGACACGATACAATGTTGTATTTGTATTGGGCACCATTCTTAGTTTTCTAATTGGATTCTTTCATGTTCCATTGTATATGCCAGTGTTAATCTGGGACTGGCTCTCTATTCTGGGAATATTCGTTGGTCTTCCAATCCTTATAGCTAGTCTTGCGTACTATTATGGGTGGAACTTCAAGGTGAATGTGGTCGAATACAATGCTCCTGAATGGGACTTTGATGCAGTTCAATTAACAATTGATGATGCTCGCAGTTTACCAAAAGATTTCAACAAGGAAAATTCTCGTCTTGTATCGCAAGGGAACTACTGGATGTTCTTTACTCCCATTATTATCCTCGTGATCATTGCTGCATTTCCAATCTATGCATTCCTTGAGGATTCAACGATTACCCAGTACACTTCCATTTCAATGGGATTCCTATTTGGAATTCTCTTTGCAGGTACGCTATTTACTGGGTTCAAAACCACGTCAAATGCAGCATCAGCAGATTTTACACTACCCTTGATTCGTGAGGCAATTCGATTGGCTAAGACGCAAGAGAAAGTATTCGGTGTAGCGAATATACGAGTTGTTATGGATAAATCTGAATCAGGAGATTATACTATATACAGACAACCCCGGATTCTCCTCAGAATTAAAGGACTAGAAAACGAGAGCTATGTTGAGTCTTGGACAGATGACCTTGGTGCTATCACCAAAGTGCTTTGTCGTTTGTATGAGAAAGATGATAATCCTCAGGTTGTCTGGTGGTGGGTTTCAGAAGATCGAAATTTCAGGAAATACATTGCTTCCGATCGAGATGGTTATTACGTCAAGAATCCTGTTAATTCAAATATTGCCTTTCCAGGCGTGAAAGACACACGACTCGTTACAGAGAACTGTATTGCTTTGATTGTGAAGGAATATCTAAAAACAAGGAATGAATCCGAAGAATTGCGTACAATCCTGAAAGAGCTCAACGCGGAAAATACTTAGTGTGTTCGTGCTCTATCTGGAACCAGCTTAGGAGTAGGCATTGATGACTGAAGTTCCAATTATATCGAAGTCTTCGCTTCCATATCAGATTGCAATTTTCATTGTCATTCATATGTGGGCATTCATGTGTTTTGAAGTTGCACAATATCAGATGGTCACACTCTATCAGAGTCCATTATCTTGGATTGGGTGGGCCACGCTCGTTCTATCATCGATGCTCCCTGGGTTGGCAATAAGTGCATGGAAACTAAAGGATCGAGTTCAGCTTCAAAATCCCAATTGGAAATTTGAGGTCCGTGAAGTCAATCTCCAAGAATTTGAGGAAATGATAAAGAATTACAACTCTAGCTATAGGTATCTGCTTTCATCTATTGATTATCTTTTACTGGTTTTACTCTCTATTTGTTATGTAACAGTTATTGCTCTTCCATTCTATTTGATGAGTACAAATATTTTGATAATTGCATCCACACCAATTATATTAGCATTCTTTACAATAGTCTTCGGTCTTCTATTTTCATACTTTACTTTCAAGATTATTCCAAATTCTGCAACTCCTGAATTTCCCACTCATCAACCGCGTAGATTTAGAAAAGCAATCTCATTCCTTGCACATTCATCAGGAATATTCTGGTCTGGTGTTAGACTAACAATAGGGGAGGCTGGTGGATTCTACACAATACGCAGTCCAATGCCTGTGGCTAGAATTGAAGGGATTGAAGGTACTGCTCGAATCGAAGGCGAGATTGATTCTTCAGGTAATCTCACACGTATCATCCCCGTTTTCGAATCAGATGGTATTGCTCTTTCGGAGAAGATTGGAGATATTGTTGAGCCTATCACTCCCACCAAAACCGCCCATCTAATTCGTTTGATGATCCACGAATATATACGTCATAGTGGGGGAGAAGAGATTCTTGATGATGTTCTAGAAGATATTGATACATTTCTAAGTAAGCATAAATCAATAGATGATACATCAAACTAAAACGATGTCCTTATTTCCTCTGGTGAACATGTTCAGAATCAGGAGGAAGAACCTGTTTGAGCGAAGGGAAAATCATTGATTATAGTCGCCAAGTGAATGTTAATCGAGCCTATGCAATTATCCTGTTGCTTTTTGTTATAGTTGGAATATACCTATACAATTACTACGATGATGCATTGAAATTAATCATTGTAGATATAGCTCTTCCCGGAGTTCTCTTCATTGTATCTCTTATCCTAGGATTTGGATCCAAGAAAGCCATTGACTATATCCCCGGTGAGTGGGAGAAACGTAAGACATGGGTCAGCTTTCCTGAGTATGAAGAACTTGTGGATAATTATGAGGATGCGTATGGTGCTCTCTATGCACACCCTGGTGATTACTTTACAGGTTGTTGCATGATGATGTTTGCAATAATAATGGGCGCACTAACATTAGTCTTTCAAATGATTGGCTTTCTATTTATCAGTCCGTTCATTGACTCAATACTCGTCATTTCTATCCTCTATGTCATCGTTTCAGTGTCTGCATTCGTCATTGGATTCAGAATCCCGAAAATAGATTCAGACCAGTTCTTCAAACCTCCAATCACAGGTGATACATATCAATTTGCAAGTCAATTAGAAGGTGTGACTGGTATTCGTGCAGGAATGAGTGTCGAACTTGGAGTACGTGGAGGAGTTCAAACGATACTAAATGCAGAGGTTAAATCGTATGTTCAAGGGCTTCCTGACACAGTTCAAGTAAGAGTGCAGGTTTCTCACTCAGGATTTGCTTATGCATATCTTGTTGGCACAGTCTACAAGGGATTTCCTGTTGAAACAACTTCTGAATCTCATAGACTTAGAACAAAGTATCCAGTAACTCTAGAATATTCAATGGATGATGAAGTTGCTGTAATCGTAGCAAGATTTGAAATTCCGAAGAGATCAAGTTCGGTGCCCAATATATCTACAAAAGACTTCAGAAAACTTGCTGCTTTCATCGCCATAAAGTTAAAGGATAACTACGATGCAGCAGTAGCACCCTGAATGTGATACGACAGACAGCTTTAATTAGAACCATAAATGCAAATCAATAATCATAGGTGGGTGTATCTCAATGACAAATCCAAATTGGACAAACAAATGGGTACTCATGCTCGCTGCTGGAATAATCATTCAGGCTATTGTTTACCCTATAATCTGGTTTTATGGAACTTTCACCCACGCCTATTTTGCAGAAGTCATGCTTATCTGCATAGGTTCTGTTTGCTTACAAGCCATAGGATTTTTTGTAATCATGGGTAAAACTCGTGGAATGGATCCAGCAATTTATGGAGAGGGTCGCCCCTTCCAACACAAGCTACGAGAAGAAGACGATGAACTTGCTACTCGTAAGCCTACATTCGATTAATTGTCTATAAAATAAGAAAGGACGGAAGTGTGTTTCGCACTTCCATCAATCACTATTTCTTATGTGTAAGATATGCTGCGATTATTACAGCAATAATTGCTATCCCACCCACTATTGCAAGAATCGTTGGGGTCAGTGTAATTGTTCCCCAGAGTGATTCAGGAGGGGTATAACTTGGAATTGTATTTGGCCACCATTGATTCAGCAATGGTAACATTGGGGCAAGAAATACTGTTGCTACAATCAACGCGGCGAATGTGAACGTGTGAACTGCAGTTACGTATGTATAGTATGGACGAATATAACTGTAGAAAGCAAAGGCAGGTATTGAAAGAGCAGCTATTGCAATGATTTCCACAGGGGAAAAGAAGAGTGGCATTGTGATCGGCCATAAGAAGTAGAATAGCGTTGTTATTTTCTCATTCGAGGTTTCATGATGAGCAATCTTGTGAATTCCATCAATACCCTGTGATAAGAAGAAGACGGGGAGAAGAAGCCACCACTGAAGACCTACAAAGAACATAGGTCCTGCGTAGAATAAAAAGGTCTCCAACACTCTCGACTCGTTCCCAGAAGGGATTTCTTGAGAAGAACTCTGTTGCCTCGGTCATGAAATAACCTAACATTTGCATGGCTACAAGAACTGGCATAAGGAAGAATGAAACAATAATCATCACAGTTGCCATCTTTGGCAGTTCAGGTATCTTTCCCTCGTGATAGTTATCCAACGGGTAGATTCCATGAAGTACGAATACTGTGACAACAAGAAGGAGCCCACTTGGTAAGAAGAACAATGGTTGGAAGAGATACATCCAAACTCCGAATGATTCGTATACATTTCCTTCGTAGAATGTCACTCCTAGATTTGGTAAAAAGTACCAGACTGCTAAGACTACTATTAGCTCTGGAATGAGCATTTTCATTCGATAGTCTTGAATGAATTTCATAATCGCGCCTGGCTCACTTTTCGATTCTTCCATAATCTCACAATCCAAAGATAATTCATCGGTCAAGATTTCTATCTCTTAAGCGTATCTCTAGTTCTCAGCTCAATCAACTTGTTAATCTAATCTGCTCTTTGAAGACAGAGTGAAACTCATCGCTCAATTCATGAATTTCTCTAGTCAATTTAGGACTTGCACCTGAAAGCCCGCATTGTGTTGAAACCATTGAGTTTCGTTCTACTAATTCAAGGTCCACTCCACTCTTAACGAATGCTTGAAACACTCTCTCAAGATTGGAACGAAGAGTATCAATTATTGGTTGAGTGAATCCATCATCAACATTGGGCAATACTCCTAATGCTAATCCTCCACCATTCTTCATGAATTTGTTCATTTTCTCTGCGTGTTCTGAATCTACTTCAGGTGGATAGCGAGCTACATCTATGTGTGCTAGTTTAGGTCGACTCTCCCACAATGGATACCAACTATCTTTCTTCAAGCTTCGCCAATCATCACAGAAATGAAATGCCGGAATCACGTTTTCAGGAAAAATTCCATCAGTCTTCTCAATTATCTGCTCAAGTGTAAGATCGGTAACTTGACCATTCTCGATCATATTCTTTACAAAACCTAAGCCTGGGTCATCCTGACAGAAAATGATTGTCTTGCAATGTTCTCTCAAATGTTCGAATTGACCCTGTGCAATCCTTGACATTAAACGTTCGAAGAAATGGAACATGCTTCGATTCACTAGTTGTTTGCCATCGGAATCTCGAATGCTGAAACACATAGTAGATGGAGCTGTCTGTTGTGTTTTGAAGAATTGATATTTCGTTCCATCCATCAAAGAATAGAGGGCGTGAAGGTTCTTCTCCTCAGGAAGAAGTGCATCATCCTCGCTTGTGATTTCTCTATATGTGTGAATATCAACATCCATGATGAAATCACCCTCTTCTTCAAATTCGTCAACGAGTACTGCGAATTGTCGGATCATATCTTCATCACGAGATGCAGTCAGCTGATACACATATGGGAGATTAATCTTCTTGATGTACTCCTTAGGAATTGTAATATCTGATTCCCCTACACTTCCAACACCAAAGAACTGTCCAACTAGCTGCTCAGGCAACAAGCTGGTCAGGTTCTTCCACCTCGTTTCCCGCGAGCTCTTCTTCTTATGATTTTATTACATGATTGAATTGCTGGACATCCCTCACAGTCCCAAGGCACATCTTCGATTGAATGTTCAGTACCAAAGAGTAGCACCTGCTCAGTAATCTCAGTTCCAGGTGTTATGTCAGGCTCATGACTTTCCCTAGTTTTTTTGACCATGCATTTTCGCTTTCTAAGATTCTCACTAAGGTCTTCCAAGTCCCCTGTTACAATGACCGCTGTAGGTCCTATCTGGCGTAGAACATGCTTTTCGAACTGAGGAATGTACCTAAGCATTTCTAGGTCTCGCTCATTTTCGGTTTCAAATAGCGTAATATCTGAAATAGTCGTGAAAGTAGTTTGGGAGGTCCAATCTTTTATTGATCTCTCAACATTAGCAGGAACTGGTTTACTACTTTCCTTTTCTAAGAACCCTATCAAGTCCTCTTCTCGAAGACCACTCTCAATTGCTTCGAAAATTGACTCTTCTGTTATCTTGAATGTGCTTACAACATCAGTACGTACAGGTTTTGTAATTAGCATTAAACGGTAGAGTTTCTGATATTCCATCTCACTTGTGAATGCAGAGATCTCAAAGTTTGGCTGGACAAAGAAAGTTTCGCGATCTTCTAGTTTACTCGGAACTGAACCTTCTTGAAGTACTCTTGCACCCACTTCTGTTAGCTTCACTCCTAAAATCTTCTTTCCCTTGTAAGCTGCTTCAATGAGTCCTAGGAGTAGGGGTGTTTCAAGAGCCATCTGTACCCTATCTTCATCAACCTGAATCCACTTCAACGGTTGATTCTCTTGGAAGAGTTCGCTCCTGATCCAATCACGTAATTCTTCAATTCCTATCCATTCTTCTTGATTTCCTTGTCTTATTCGACATATCGCTAGAGTTAGTGTATATTCTGTTGGCTGATCTGGAGTTGCCCAGATTGCTCTTGTTCTGCCAAGCGCTGATAGGAGAAGACGTCTTGCTACAAGATGTTGTTCCCCAGCAAATAGAGTATCAACCTTTGATGGATGAACTCGATCGCCTTCAACAATTGTATATACACCAGCTTTTCTGGCAAATTTCTGTACAACCTCAAATCGTTCATCTGTAGGCTGTGACATTGCCTCTTTGATATGGTCAATTTCCCTTTTAGGAAACTCCCATGAAGATGTCATTTTCACATCATGTTTTGCAATATACGAAACAAGTAGAAGTATGTCAATTAGTAAGGAGTCTCTTTCATCAACAAACTTCTTTGCTTTCTTTGGTTTCTCGGTCTGGTGTTCTGGAAGTGACTCGAAGAATTCTCTAAGATGGGGGATGAAGAACTCCAGAACCTTGAATTCAGCAACTTCCCTTCCATACTCTGTAAGTCGACTCATCATTCTTCTGATGATTATTCCAAATTTCCTGAGGTCTCTCTCTGTTTGGTTTAACTGTCCATAGCTGTATATCTTTCGAAATGGTTTGAGCCTATCATAACTCATTGCGCCTCCGCTGAGTGTAAGAACACCAAGGAGGTCTTTCTCCAACTGAGTGAATGTAGAGAAGACTTTCTTCCTCACTTTTGGATCTTTCATCTTTTCAGCTAGCATATGTATCAGTGAGTCGCCAGTATCCGTGCCTGTTACATCAATGCCCCATTTTTTGCAGGCAATTAGTAAGTCCTCTCTGAATACATGCTCCAATTCTTTTTCTAACATTACTTTTGGCATTCCCATTACCAAATCCAAGACTTTGTCAAATGTAAACAAGCGCGCAGCTATTCTTTATTTAAGATGTTTTTGGTTATGCCATTTAATACTGCCGCAAAACACTTGAAGCTGTTGGTTTGTTACTCATTTCTTGAAAGAAACAAGCTTATCTTGTATACTTGAAATTCTCAGTTGGGTGTCATCTTGGAACCGCTCTTATGGTGCATTAAATATAGGCCGGAAACCTGGGACGAGTTCGTCGGGCAGGAATCAACAATCAGCCATCTAAAGAGTCTTGCAGAATCCAGCACCCTGCCGAATATGATATTCTATGGTCCCTCTGGAACTGGTAAGACTGCCGCGGCTGATGTATTTTCACGAGCGATTCTTGGAGAGAGCTTTAGTGCAAACTTCAAGGCTTTGAATATTCGCGACATTTGGCACATGCCAATGACCAAGGCAAAAAGAACAGTCCAAGACTTGGCAAAACTAGGGAGAGATGAGCGTTCTGAATTAGACGAGTACATGTCAATTGTGTACCGCGAAGCAAAGGCGGCTCTAAAGGCAAAAGGAAGAACTAGACCTCCAAATCGGAGTCAATTGCTTCAAGAAGCTATCAGATTCTTTGCATCAACAATTACCGTTACTGATGAGAAAATTAAGATATTAGTTCTAGATGAAGCTGATGCATTAAGTCATAGTATGCAACAAGCCCTTCGAAGAACAATGGAACTCTATAGTGATGCGTGTAGACTCATTCTCATCACACCTACATTATCCGGTTGGAGTCCCGCAATAATTTCGCGTTGTTCCGTTCTTAAGTTTCCCTTACTCTCTGAAGACGAAGTAATCACACATGTGCGGAAGATAGCGAAAAAAGAAAATGTATCCATTGACCTGGATGCAGCTTCGGCAATTGCTCGTGGGTCTGAAGGAAACTTACGTCGTGCCATCAACCTTCTACAGATTACTGCAGCCGCTAATACTACGGTTACTGAGGATATTGTCTATGCACATTCAGAAACTCCACTGAATCGCAGTTCAAGAGAGATTGTTTCACTGACTATAGATGGATCCTTTCAAGATGCACGAAAGATAATGAGAAGTCTAGTTGCAGTAGATGGATATGAACCTCAAGAAGTTCTCCTGGCGATTGAACGAGATCTTGTTAAGCGACCATTCGATCCAATGACTCTTAGTAAAGTCCTTAGCAGAGTTGCTGAGATTGACCATCGTCTTACTCAGGGGAAGAACTCCTTTGTGCATCTTGCGGCACTTCTCGCCTCTATCCAAAACTATGCATCAGATTTGACCTAATGTAATGGTTCAATCTGTTCAGTGAATCTGACTTTGTCTTGAAGTGCAGTAGATAGATTCAGTGGCAGGTGTTGTTTGTTAAAAAGAAATTCTGCCTTGATATTATTTTCATCACGAGAGATTATTTCGTTATTCAATGCTGTTGACAGTAACTTGCGTACATCTGTTGGTTTTCCGTATCTGCAACTGAAGGATAGAAACTGAACAGCACTTTCAATTGAAACTTGGCTTCCTTGTTTTCTGAACAAGTGCGCAAGCACAAGTAGCATATCTCTCCCATTCATGTTTCTGCTTTCGCCCGACAGCCTTTTAGAAGTTGTCGTGGGTTCGTAACAGGTGCAATAAATTTACATAAAGTTGGACATTTATTAGGTCGCTGTTTGAATAAAACCCATGTTCATAGTATCACAAGCGGCCCGCAGACTAGGAGTCTGTTCCCAGACCATTAGATGGTGGGATAGGAATGGACACATTCAGTGTCATCGGACCCAAGGTAATCATAGGAGGGTTCCCCTGTCTGAGGTCAACAGACTTCTTGGGAAGATGCATCGGAACCTCATCAGAGAACAATCCTCAAAGAAACGAATTGCTATCTATGCACAAGTTTCTGGACACAGACAGATGACCGATGGAAATCTTGTTAGACAACTGAAAACTCTCACCAAGGAGTGCAGGAAACACTTCAGATCAAATCTTTGCAAGATTTCATTCACCAAAGATATACTCGGTACTTGTTATAATAAACCTAACCAAGGAGAGAGTCGCCCAATGAACGACTCGACTCGTCTTTTGGTTCTTGGAAACTGTGATTCTCTGATGGATTTATTAGGAAGGTCACAGATAGATATGTGAGTAGGAGTTGGTATGGATCAACGGCGAATGCACAGGTCTAGTTTTGTAACATGCCCTCAATTACTTTACGAAACTCCCCCCTCCTACCACGAACTTGTGTGTTCGCCACCCTCCAATTTGAGAAACATCCTAACCACGAAGACGAACCGAATGGATGGATTTCCTTTCTGCTTCTTCATAAGGTTCAATGTAATGCCTCCAATCAGCGGTATCAAGCATTCTGTTGTAGAGCCTATTGCTCCACTCAATCAGGACCTCGACGTTAGACCTTCTGAAGAACAATCTCACTGGAGAGAACTCTGTCTTCAAAACAATATTCGTTACCAAATAGTACACAGATAGGTGTCCGGATGAAGGTCGGCGTAGTAAATCAATATCGTGTTGACCAATAAAACCCTGACTGTACTCGAACTCTATTGTCATCTTTCCATGATACCCATTTTTCCAATTTATTGTGAGATTTCCCTTTGTGAGAGGTCCTTTTGGTTCAGATTTCTGATAAACATAATCAGAATCAAAGCTACCAGGAACTTTGAAATCGTACGCTCTAAAGTAATCACCAATTGGTGACTGTTTCAAAGCGACCTTATCCATGAAGGAAATCCTTTCCGATTCCCCGTCAATTGGAACCTCTCTATGCGTTAACTCATAGATAGTTAGAAGTTCTTGAAAAGGAAGTAGTTTGGAATTATCTAATGTTGCGTAGGCTTCGTTCACAAGTTTCGTTAGCTCTGTTTTTTGCTTTTGGTTTGCCCTCTCGAACTCCATTGCAAGCCTATCAGTTGGATGATAATATGAACCTGAATATGGTTCTCCAGTATCAGTATTAAAGAAGAATGTTAGCTCGATTTCCCTTTCCTTTACACATTCTTCACGAAAGTCTCTAATTACAAGAAATACCATTACACCTATAGTAACCAGAAATGCTACTAGAGCAACAACACCTCTATACAGAATTGTCATTGGTAGCACTGAGGGATCAACGAACGAATTTATAAAATCAGCAACCAGATTGAGAGTCAGTCCGAATAGGATAGCTGTAATTATTATATTCCATTGCTCTTTTCGGAGTCTAGTGATCCGTCTTGAAGTATCGTCAGAATACTGTTTTGCCACTTCCACCACAATCTATTTTCAAACTTGAAGACTCATAAACATCTTCCTTTCCTATCTACACCTCAATCCAGTTCAACATAGTGAACCCAAGTTGGAATATTCCTCGGGTGAATCGATATACGTAACGTTTTCGGGTTACCAATCCCTTCATCCTTCAACATTGATTCGTTCACACCTCGCAAAATAGGTGCTTAAATCTAAGATACAGAACTAGGATACGATGCCATATCTAATACGCTCGATTTGGTTTCATTGCTTTTATCTACCTCTTCTTCGAGTAGTTTGGGTCCATCTCTCTCAATGATTCAAGTTTGGACTCGATCTTCTCAAGCTGCTCTTCTTCTCCATGGGACTTGACAAAGTCCCTTATCTTTTCAACGACTGGGATTGCCTCATACGGCTTACAACTCTGCCTATCGAATCTACGGTTCCAGAAGTTGATATCATTGTAAATGTCAAACACACCTTCCAGAAAAGTATCATCCAACAAGCTATCTCTTCCTGTTTGAATAATTGATTCCCATACAGGATAATAATACTGGCCCTTGTTGTGACCATCCCTTGTTGCCAAACGAGTAAGCTCCCTCAACAAACGCTTGCGAATGCTATCTTCACTTTCTTCTCTAGCCAGACTCCTTGCGAACTCTGCTATCGATAGACCCAGAGTCACAGCAATTGTAGTGCCAATCAACTCCACAGTAAGAGGACGAGGATCTATGAGCCCATTGTACTCTAACAAGATACTAACCCCAACTATAATAGTAAGGATTATTGTAACCCTCTGCCAAACTGAACTAAGTTTCATTTTAACCATCGATTAACTCTCATGAAAGAATATGAACCTAAGCACAGAAATTTACAGGAAATCCGCCACTACAAACCATTCGCTCATGGGGCTTTGGTTCACACTGCGCCCACGGAGCAATGACTCAACAAATTCCACACGTTCCTCAGTGACCTCGTACAGTTCAGCATTGAAACCGTTCTTACCATCAACCACTCTATAGATACCATGCTTGGTGATAGCGTAATAGGAGTTGAAACACACAGGACCTCGGAATATCCTGGTATCCCGTAGATCCACATGGTTCACATCCACATAACCGTCAGGCGGGAACAATTTGCAGTCCATGTCTAGGAGCCATCTCAATGCTTTTGTGATTCTATGATACCCATTCTTTTCCCTGATTACCGGAGCCTTCTTCTTCTCCTTTCTTCGGGCAAGAATAACAACCCGTGCGAAGAATGGATGGACCTCAAATATGTGCTCGAACTTGATAGCCCACCACTCATTGTACCGATTCAGGACTACTGATCTAGCACACCTGAAAGCAGTATGCCCAAGCACTTCTTCGTGGTCCAGTGCGTTAACCACAGCCCATTGTGCCCATTCGGTGTCCGTCCTGACGAACTGGGCACCCCCAAACTCATACCCTTCTGTCATAGGATTAGGTGTGTGGTGGACGATTTAAGCACAGATAATGAGGGGTCGCACCCTTCTAATTAGTGCGGGATTGATACTCGGGAAACACTATATTTCCAGTTCACTACACATCTGACGGAGTTCTCTTTCTCTGTAATAGATTCAAAGGTCGACGTTTGACAAGAGTTCTCTCTGAAGTCACATGCAAGGTCTGTCGGAAGAAATTGGAACATAACTAACCTATAATGACAATAAAATCTACAATCCTTCAGAAGAAGTCATAAGTCTATTTGTTGATGATTGCAGCTTGGGATATACCTTGGTTAATGGAAAACATACTCTTGAGAAAAAATTTGAAGAGGTCGCAAACCAACCTCCTGTTAAACAGAGAAAGATTTCAGAGATACTAGATGATATAGCCAATCATGAGGGGATGCTCAAGCTTTTTCATCTGCTGAAAAAGACCAATGATTACAACAGGCTTTTGTTTCTCCATCCCCTTGACCTCTTTGGCAAGGAGGATAGATATC
>JAUWOU010000204.1 GCA_030612005.1 Candidatus Thorarchaeota archaeon
AGTAGAGGAGTTCGACCAACATGTTTCAGCTCTTGAACCAACACACAGCAACTATCTCAGATCGGTCGACATTCCGAAAATACGTAGGAAGATCGTATCGGAACAGAGAGCTCGGGATGCCTGAAGAAAGAGATGACCAAGAAGATGAGCTGACTTTCCACATGGAAGGTTTGCCCGGGCGAAGTTTTGTTCTGAATATGAGCGTAAATAGCCCGGCGAGATGGTCACGTGTTCTTGGGTCGTATTGATCCTCCAAAGTAGACGTATTCAATGCGGTCAATCATCTTTCTGCAAATGTTCAAGATATTCTCTACTCTCACAATTCTTGGGTCGGTAGCGGGTGTGGCCACGGTACGACCATCAGCAAGAGTCTTTTCACGAACTAAATACACCTTTAGAACCCTAAAACCGATATCGCGAAGCTCAACGGTGATCCAATAGAGGCCCTTTCTAAACCTCCCACTTGTTCCTGGTATCGCTTCGCAAATCTCTGAAACACTCTTGTGTTTTATCTTGTCCCAATGATACCCATCCACAATTTCATCAGAATTCTCCATCATAAAACGGAAATCACTCAGTCCATTTAGTGCCTTGATATCGTCTTGCCGCTCCACCAGAGTTTGGGCCCTAATGAACTCAGCACCTGTTAGTAGTATTGCAAGCAAGCTTACTGTGATTGCGAAAATCTCAGGACCGCTAAAGGATATTGGCCAATATTGCATTATGTAGACAAGAGCCAAGACGAAAGCAACCACAAAGACAATGACAAATAAGGTGGAGTGCCTGCCTATTCTATCACGAATCGAAATGGAAAACTCGGACTGTTTCAATTAGAGCACCAGGATATATTTTAGTCACCTTGAACCGCCCCTTTGTTGACATAAACTCTGCTATTTCTATTACATCTACTTCGCCCGGGCGAAGTTCCCTTTCTACTCCAATCTTGTTATGTTTCCACTTCTACATTTGGCACATGCAGGAATTGATTGGTATTCGCTCCCATCTAAGGTTACTTTTGGCGGGAAAATTGCTGATTCTCCAACATATCCACTGTCTAAACACTTTATCTTCATAAGTATCAAAGGATAGAAGGCTAGGAGAGCTTTTTAATGGCACTATCAGGAGTGCCATGTCTGAAAAATCAACTCTGATTAAAGAAATGAGAACCGACTTTCCACGTGGAAACTCCATCTGTCATCACGGAAAATGAGAATGAACGTGGCATTCGTGATTGCCTAACTTTTACACAGGTTGAGATAGTCCTGAACTGATGCAGTTCCTCGACTTTTGGGTGTGTATCTCTCGAGAAGATCTTGCAGTTTATCACCACAGTGAGGTCAGATTTGATAGTATAATGAAATTGTTTGATGATAATCCTTGTGAGAGGTTCAAAACTTCAAGGGATGTAACGCCAATTACTCGCCCTTCAATGCTTCTTAGAACGCAGAAAGGGGTTTGTTGTACTCCTAATTCAGATTATAATTGGTTAGTCTGTTAATCATTAGAGGATATGTTTTCTCCATTGAAATGAGGGATGTTTATATTTCTGCATGCGTTTATGTAATCGCGATGATTCTTTTGTGACACCAAGCAAATACTTCCTACTTCGTATATTATCAATTTCATTAGCATTTAAAGGAACTAGACGCTCCCAAACTTCAACCGTATAAAGACTTGGTATGTGGTAGATATTGTACAACGCATCCAAGAATTTCTTCGTTCATCTTGTTTCGTTCTATTTCGTGTTCATTGTTGTTTTAAAATAATCTCTTCATGAACCTATCGTCTTTTGCCCGTGCTAAGTTAATGAGGTCCATCATGGCATTAATTAAATTCACATCAATCATACCATTTAAGAAACGGAGGCAAGATTCCTGCAACACACAGAATAACACTAACAGCTAATACAATATCAAGAAACTCTATACCATTTGGAAGAATCCCAACGAATGATACAGTAAATTGGATAACTAATGTGATTATCGCAAGCCCCAAAGACATCTTAACTAACACTCGTGCAGCGCTATGTATTGTTTCTATCTCTCTGATTCTAGTCGCGTAAAGAGCAATACTAAGGATTGATTCTGGATTTCCAGTAGTAGACCCATAATTGATTGAAGCTTCTTCTTTTAGCTCCTCGATTCGCGTATTTACTCCAGCTTTGAGTGCAGGAAGGAATTTTGAATGAACTGTGACTAATAGCATCATGAATGCGCCTAATAGTGCTGAATACGATATGAGGTCTGCCATGCTGTTTTTCCCTCTCTTACTATAGGTTGTGCCTTAGCTCTTATGATTCCTATATTGTCTTACCACGGACGACGCATACAGAACAGGAATAAAACCTGTAGAAGAACACCTGCAAATACACAGATTATTCCAACTGTATAGAGATCAGGTGAATCCCAAGAAACACCCAAGACTATAAGAAACGCACCAATGACCATCATCACTGCGGGAGGTAACTTGGCTACGACATTAAATTTGAAACTCATCACTTTCTACCAAATCTTAGACTGGAACTAATCCTTATTTGGTTTTCGTTCAAATTGATGTGACTACCTCTTTTTCTGACGAAATGTCTTGATCATCTATCAGAAAATTCCTGATAACCTAATACTTAACGGAATTCATGTGCAGAGGAATAATTGGATTAGAGTTCTTGTCTTACAGGTAAGGGAAACAGATGCAAATTCATTACTTCAATAGAGAGAGGTTTTATTGACATCTCCCATCTTTTCATTTGCGGTGAATATCATTCCTAGTAAAAATATTCAGCTAATTTATTATGTTGAATTGCACTTGTCTTCTCACGAACTACTATTCATGGAAGTTTGATGCCATGCTGGCGAAGCAGCGTCCTTGCTTGGGCAGTTAGGTTGTTAATGTCTCTTGGCTTTTCGACACGTTTCTTGAGTCGTTGAAGTGTATCCGGGTTTCGTAATATTTCAATCCAGAAGTCCTCTTTAAGCGTGCTTAACAGGCGTGAATCTTCAAACGCATCGATGACTGTATGGATGATATTTTGGCGGTCCTTTCTCGAAGGCAATCTCTCAATTATCACCTTCAATGCCTTGATACTCACTTTCTGCCAGAATTGTTTTTGCTCAGCTTTAGTTATCATCTCCAGAAGATATACGCGGAATACTTCGCCTGTCTTTTGATCATCGAAATCTGATGCATCCCCCCTAGTCCATGCATCAGCTAACTTTATCATGATGTCACGTAATTTATCGCAGTCCGGATCTCCAAGGGTTGCAGAGATAACCATTGCCAATTCCTCAAAGCGGTCTTTTTGGGTTGGCTTTTCAAGCATCATATCTAGTATAAGATTTGGATCTGCTATTATCTCGAGCCCATTGCTTTCCTTATATCCCATTGCAAGAGGACCTTCGATAAGCTCTCTTGTCAGTCTGTCAAGCCTAGACCTGCTAGCATATGCAAGGTGGATGAACCATCCCAAAGGTCTTCTGCTGGATTCAATATACCGCTTATTTGTCTGTGACCAGATGAACCTCCCCCAAAGCTTTCTCAACGTATAGGCCGAATCCCGCTCAAACTGCTCAATGATTTCGCTCTCCAAAGCGCTTTTTACCATCGACCATCTAGGGACAAACATCGACCAATATCCACGAACAAGTAACTCGTTCAGCAATTCCAACTCCCTTTTGAGACCGCTCCTATCTCCCGTGTCAATGTACCTCTGAGGATGCTTAACGTTGTCCAAAGCGATTAGTATCTGAAGGTAGTTGAGTTCTGTGAGATATCTGGTGTGCTCGACTAAATCCCTGTGTCTGAAGTAGTTGATGCTCGCCATAAGTCCGATAATCCCAATCAAAGCGAAGGTCTGGAGATCCAATGATTGGAGAAAGATTCCAACGAATGGTGCGAGCCAACCGGGGAATACTGTTTCAGGCACTTTTCCAAGGGTTTCGACTCCTACCATCCATAGAAGAGGAAATGAAATGACCAAATAGAAGAATCCACGAATTCTCCAGACACGACGTTTTATGGGATTACTGGAAATAGTCTTCTGCACAATCTGTGTTACTTGGTCTGTCAAATATGGAGAACGCATTTCCTCAGGTAGCTGCGCATTCATTCTTAGCCTGTATAGAAGCTGTTTGAACCGTCCAGCACTGCTCTCCTCAAGTTGTGGAAGCTCTTCCAGACTTGTGATCCAAGTTTTGACATATAGGTTCCATACGAGAAATGTGTCATACATATTCTGCGCAGTGTTCCACGTTCTCATCATCAACCGCTTTAGTATTCCATTGAGAAGATGCTCCTCGAATCCGAATTCATAGAGAACAATGCTACCCAACGAAGTGACCACCCCTAGCAATGCTAATGTCTCACCAATGTATACTGGATCTGTTACAGACCTCAAAAGCCAGAGTCCAATAGAGAATGGGAGTATCGTATAGATGAGGTTCTCAGCTCTTCCTGGAGGTGCGATTGCCTGCAATGCCATAGATGTCCACCTACCAAGGATTTGAGCAATGTGACTTCATATTAACTCATTGCATCAAGTATTATCTTCTGTGTCATCAGAGGGCATCTTATGAACACGGATTTTCCGAGCTGCGAGATACTAAAGTTCGCCCGGGCGAAGTATGGGCGCGCAAACTCGGGACGTCCTAATATGTCAAGTTTTTCTGAGCTGGAGCATATGTGGATCTATGGACAAATCAGAACAACAACACCAGAACAGGAGCATCTAATGAGAACGTAAAGTCCTCTCTTCCATCATCCTGAACAGGCTCGTATAGGACATTGTTGATAATGTCAAAGAACACAAGATAGAGCGGAATACCATGTTTCTCGGCAAGTGCAATCTCAGCCTTTCCAAAATCCTCTCTGTGAAATATTCTTCTTTTGTTCGTCATGGTTAGAGAAAGTCATCTTATACTTTAAAGTAATATCCTCGGCTGTTTTGAGATAGAGGATAGCAATAGATTTCAATATCATACAAAACTGGGGCTTTAGTGAAAGTACCTGTCATACCTGTCATTCTTTTACGTAAAACTGGTTCAAACTGTTCAAACTGGATTCTTACAGTGTAAGACTGTCATAAAATGCATTCCAGTTTGAATGTGCTAAATTCAAACTGACCCTCATTTTATTGAGCCTATTCTATTGATTAGAGCCAGTTTGTACAGTTTACAATAAACACA
>JAUWOU010000088.1 GCA_030612005.1 Candidatus Thorarchaeota archaeon
CATCATACGTTGTGGCGAAGGCTCGCCGTTATTGCTTTTTAATCAGCCTTTTTTGCCAACCTTTGAAATACCCTCCCTGATACCAAGTTTAGACGTGGTCGATCTGTCGAGTTCCCGCTCTCCACTCTCTTTCTATGAGTGCAATTCGAAACCTTGAGTTGTTCAAGTCACTGAGTTCGCACTCTGCCTTTTTCTCTGCAACACCTCTTGAATCGCCGTGAATGTTTCCTCTGGCCCGTACCTACTCTCCAACTTCTTCAGTCGCCTCAGGTTTGTTCTCATAGTCCGACGTTTCCGCTCTGCTAGACCATCCTTATTTGCCATCTCGAACGTCAGCTGCTCTTTCAGCATCCTCCACATGACT
The DNA here is from genome assembly GCA_030612005.1 of Candidatus Thorarchaeota archaeon. GTDB lineage: Archaea > Asgardarchaeota > Thorarchaeia > Thorarchaeales > Thorarchaeaceae > SMTZ1-45. The sequence continues at coordinate 365 of JAUWOU010000088.1, forward strand.
ACCATCAACTTCCGAGCCAGCGCAATCGTTGCCACCTTGTACCCTTTCTTCCCGCGGACCCTCTGATGAAACTGCTTCAACTTCTCAGGTCCGTGAATTGCACAGGACTGTGCTACCAGGTACATTGTGGTCCTGAGATGACTGTTACTCCTCCGCACTATCCGTCCAGTGGTCCGTTTCTCTCCAGACTGCATCAGGCGTGGTGCCAACCCAGCATATGATGCGAACCTCTCTGGAGTGGAGAACCTCTCCACTGTTCCAATCTCTGCTTTCAGTGCAGCTGCACTCACCAGCCCCACTCCGGGAACTGTTACTAGAAGGGTGATGTCCCTGTCACTCTGCTCCTCCTCCAGTCGTTCTACAAGTGCAGCTATAGCAGCTTCGTACCTCTTGATCCGCTTCTCATTGCCCTCGATGCTGGTCAACAGGTCTACCAGCATCAACTGTTGGATCTCTGACACACTGGCAAAGGCACAACGCTGTTCCTCATCCAGGTCCTTGTAGTTTCCCTTCAGAGCTCGAATAAGGACCGCTCTTCCACGTTTTCCAAAGGTCTTACTCATCCCCAAATTCACCAATACCGAATCAAGGATCTTGTGGCATCGGTTCTTCAGGCGGGTGTTATCTCTGGTGATGGTGGTTCTCATGCGAGTAGCTTCTCTGAGGTCTTTGATGAGACCTGCAGGGACATAGGACGGGATGATGAACCCTGCTCGGAGAAGGACTGCTAGCCAGACACAGTCTTTGAGGTCTGACTTGTGCGTGGACACATTCTTGACCTGTCGAGCATTGGCAAGGATTGCTTTGATCCCTGCGGTTTCAAGAGCTGCAAAAGTTGCATACCAGTAGATACCAGTGGACTCCATCACAGCCATGGAAACCCCGACAGACTGCATCCATCGAGTCATGGAGATGACCCCTGACCATGAGTTGACAAAGCTCTTTGTGATCACTGGTTCATTTCCAACAATACCAAGGTCAGCAGACTGACCTGGGAGAAATTGACGATGTTGTTGTTCAAGGTCCCCGATGACAGCACAGACGAGATCTGTCTTACTGACATCGATTCCACAATACTTTAGAGAGTTCGTTTCCATAATACATATGACCTCCTGTTAGTTCAGGACTGTGGACGGTTATCGAGGCAGTTTTCGATACGTGCTCTAGGGCACAAATGTCTGATTCGCCAACCGTCCTAGGTCACTTTTTTTAACGCTGTCAAGCAGCAAAGAGAGAGTCGACCCATTAGTCCTTCAAAGGTACATATGGACGCGAGCGCTCATAGACTTTTTTTAACGCCAAAATGGTATGACTCAAATTGACCGATGACTCGAAATATGGGAATCCACTGCAGTATTGGTTCTTCCAATTCAATATCTTTTACTACACCACTCCCAACACTTTTGGATGCCGCAAATTTCAACCACTTCTTTACAGCAGTTTTCACCGATTTCGATTTCAGCTTATTTGGAATAATGAGATGCTTGATCTCAGATCCACCCACAGTGAAAGTGTAACCGCAGTATGGGCACGAAGCTATGACATCGTCAGCTCCAAGTGGATAAGGTGCATTACACTTCTTACAACGAAACTGTGTAATAGTAGAGGTCTTTTTAGGCATTGAACTAACTCCTTCCGAAGAAGATTATCGATATTACGCGTTTATTGCTGAGTAAGACTGGATATCGCTCGACATAGCCCTACCTAACACACGCCTGTATAAACTTCGGAACTTATAAAAGATGAGAGAGTTTGACGACAGAACTAGAATAAGTTGGAGGCTAATAACAAATTGCAGATACCTACATTTCTCCTGAGAAAACTCTACGTTAAAGGCAGTCTCGAAAACGTCGACGATGGGTTCAAGTTCAAATTGAAGAACTCGATTTCATCCGCTACAGCTGTCAATTTTAAACCAATTAAGGTCAATGGAAATGAATACGCTCTTGATGCCACTACAGTCAGTTCAGAAGATGGTGATGTTTCATCTAATGAGATTTCAGAGGAAAATACTTTCCTAATCAAAGTGGGTCTAGAAATTACTGTTCATGTTAAAGGGGACCAACTCGCTGCTGGTGAGCACACAATTGACATATCACTGGAAACTAAGGAAGTTGGTGATCTCGCTTTTGATGTGACAGATTCAATCTAATTTAATTTAGAGCAGAGGGTTAACAACCGCATAAAACCTAGACAAAGTTAGGTTAACTATTATCGATGTTTATATTGCCCAGATTGAACAGTATGGTGAAGAGTTGTTCAGGACAAGAACCAAGTTCATGAATCAACCTACAGTCGCCGCGAGTTGCACGGAGACATAAAACGCCTGTTGGAGAGGCCATAAGACTTTCCAGTCTTTCGGGACCAGCAAAGCAGCCTCGATGAAACAGGAACCGAACATCAATCAGGGACTGTGATATCCAGGATTGTCTAGGTTTCGGGCAACGGTTAACAATCTTCTGCACAACTCTTCTTTCCAAATTAATTAGTAAGGACAATAGTTTTCAACGTTCACACAATCACATAGATGGTGAAAAGTATGTATGTTAAGATACGCCAAGACGGTTCTATCGGCATTGGTCGTGGAACCGAGGGAGAAGCAGAAATCACCATGGGTTTTGGTGAGGCCCATATGGTTGCCGCCGCGCTCGAGAAACTCGCCCAGACAGCCAGAAATCATAAACAGACTTACCTCAAAACCACAAATGTGGGAGGAGGAAATAAAATTGATTTCGTACGAGCTGATGATGGAATGATAACGATCTCTGGAGATAAACAGACTTACATCTGCACAGAACCAGAGATTCGTGAATTGGCAGAGAAGTTAAGGCATTTACCACCGGTCGAAGTTGCACCACCATCTGATTATGTACAGAAGACTACCCCGTCTAATGGGATGTGTCTAGTTGTGACCAATGGAGGTCAATCAATCAGACTACGTCTTCCAGAAGCTGCTCTTTTGAAAACTTCAATCCGTAGTAGCATTAATTCTAGATACTTTGATGAAACCATTGCTATTGGTCAAAGACGAATCAAAGCAAGCAGAACAAGTGACTTGAAGTGGCTGCTTCGAGGAGGCGAAAGCACGATTAAGTTCACTGCATATGAGGTTGAAGCCTTAATCGCTGGATTGCATAACGGAATCCTAGATGTTTTGATGGATTTGGTCAAGAGCTTTGGAAGTGATGATATATCTGACATCCGTGTGAAGAGTGTACTTCAAAGAATTGAACAAGATACCATGAAAATCTTCGGAGAAAACAAGAGTGGCAAAGGAATAGCCAAAGAACTCACCAAGAGAACCAAATCAATAATTGGTATCGGTGAGTTCGCTGATGAACGTGCAGATCGTTTCATCGCTATGTGTGAGTATGTCTATGCTAAACTTGACACCAAATGGGTAGAACCATTATTCGACCTCTTTGCTACAGCTTTTGTAACTGTGTCTTAGTGATGGTGTACACTCTCAACTAGTTCAATCACATAATGGTCCTTTGTGAAAAGGAAACAAATCTTACGGTCATCGAAGAGTGGGGCTTCTATTGGTTTACTGATCACGACAACTCCATTCTTTCGAGCTTGATTCTTAGCCTCCTCGATATCGGGGACTTCATAGCAGAGATGGTATATTGACTGCCTCTTTTTCAAAAGTTCAGTCACCGGAGAATCTTCACTTAATGGAGATATGAGCTCGATCTTCACTGGGTCATCCTCAGAGTGCCCCATCAATACAACTCGTACCTTCTGAATTGGGTCTTCAACTATACCCCCGAGTTGCTTGTATCCGAAAAGAGTTTCATGATTCTTGATTCCTTCTTCCATATCCTTTACGATTATTCCAACGTGACTGAGCTTCATACAATATACCTCACGGCCACTGGCATAAATCTTACCATGGGTGTCCCACAAGTCTTATGAAAGAGTCACACTACCGATTCGAATAAGAAATTTGAGGTAGACTTGATGTCGCGTCTTGGATACATTAGACAGCTACAAAAGAGATGGGGATTAAGAGCTCCCAAGCAACTGCTCCGGATGATGAGATTTCATAGAACTCCATTCAAAACTATTCTACAAAATATGTTTGAATCATTAGAAGAAGCAGATGGAAAATTCGCTTTTCCAACAATTGCTGCTGTTGCTAAAATGAAACCTGACCTCGTTCACAAGATAATAGATGAAGGACATGAAGTTGCAAGTCATGGATATAATCACGTCAGATATCCAACACTTAGTGCAAAAGGGAGAGAAGAGGACTTCGCACTCAGCCTTCAAACATTTCAAAAACTAGGAATTAAGATAGAAGGTTTCAGAGCTCCATATGACGGATATACTCCAGATATGCCAGCAATGCTTGAGAAATACAAGCTTGTTTGGGATGGAGGATTTGGATATCACGCAGAACATAGGGAGAAGAATCACTTCTTTCAAGTTGACCTTGATGGAACTCCTTCCAACCTCACATACATACCTCTCAATATATGGAGCGATGATCTCATGATCGATAAAAGAGGTATGGGCCCTCAAGCTATCACAAAGACGGTTAATCAAACAATAACAGATGCCTCTAAGACTGGTGGAGTAATAATGTTCGACCTTCACCCAATCAGAATGGGACAGCCTGAGTTTGCTGTGTGCCTTCGTGAAATTACTGAACATGCACATGGATTGGGAGCTTGGTGCACTACTCCAAGTAATGCTGTCAAGTACTGGAAGACGCACAAGAAATGGAAAGGTGATAGTTCGTTCTGCTTACTTCTTACTGGGGATATTGATAACTGGGTATTCTCAGACTATCTAAGAAGAGTGATATGGAAGAAACAAATGTAATGAGTACGTGGAGAGATGAAAAGTGGGTAAGTTCCTTGGAAGGTTCTTTAGAGTTTTAGCGTGGTTAGCACCGTCCTATCAATTTCGAGCTAGTGCGTATAGAAAATGTGGAGTCAAGGTAGGAAAGGGTGTATACATGGGATTCCTTGTTATGATGGATGGAGAATACCCTGAGTATATCGAGATTCATGATTGGGCAAGTATTGGGCCAGGAGTAAAGATAATGGCCCATTCAGGAGCAAGCCCGTATCATCAACGCAAGAAAATTTTTCATGAAGGGCCAAAAAAAGTAATCATTGGAAAAGGAGCTTGGTTGGCTACTGGAGCAATTATCCTACCAGGCGTGACCGTTGGTGAAGGTGCTATTGTGGCGGCTGGAGCAGTAGTGAGTAAAGATGTTCCACCGCTAACAATGTTTGCTGGAAATCCCGCTAGAATGGTCCAGAAGTTGGAACCTCATAGGGATTAGGAAGCTAGCTTCTGCTTCAGAAGGTTCTTGATATCCTCAACACTCCAGATATCAACAACTTCCTCATCTTCAAAAAATATTTCAAATTCATTCTCGATCTCACTAACTATCACAAGATGTGCCATTGAATCCCACGGTTCGAAGTCCTTTCGTTTCAAATCGTCTTTGATTTCCTCACGCTCTATTAATAGAGCCTTTGAGAGAATGTCAAGAAGCTTGTCGTCAAAGTCAGTCATTGTTTTGCCTCTGTCAGTTCTATCCATTCAGGTACATCTATGGTCTGTTCATCCAGATTCAGAATCCAGCTTGTCACATCATCCATTGTTGCCGGCATTCCAAATCCATGTCGTTCATAAAGATCAGAAGCTGGAGTGTTCTTTTTAGTGGGAATATACTCTCCAATAATCCGAGCCACATTTGCCTTCCTTGCATCTTTAACAATCTTTGCCAAGAATGCTGTTTCAATGGATCTTCCAATCACCCTGCAACTCATGAGAAATGAATCTATCCACCAATCATTTCCATTCTTTCTTACAATAGCAACTCCAACAACTCCTTCATCTCCGAACTTGTCGTGGACTGCCATACTGTATACTACCCTCTCTTTGGATTTCCTGAAGTCGTTCACTTCAGCATCCGTATAACGTCGAGTTGTGAGATTGAATTGGTTTGTCTTGCCAATCAGTTGAACCACTCGAGGTGTATCGAAATCATTTACCTCGTCGATACGAACCTTAAGGTCGAGAGTTCTGAGAAAATCTTCAATAGATGTTGCACTCTGCTCTAGTTCAGTACGCTTGCGCTTGCCAACATACATCTCTCCTCGAGTCATATCTTCACTAGTCAGAGAAAGGACATCGAATATATTGAGATTCTCTATCATTTCTCGATATAGTCTTGGATTCTTGGGCATCTCAACAACTAACACTTCAGGATGAACCTGTGAAACCTGAGCACGTTCTACTGGATTATCATCAAAGAATACCATACTATCGAGGCCGATATTGATTTCTTTCGCTAATTCTGCAATGTTTGCAGCCTTGTTCTGCCAATTAATTTTCATGGCAGCAAAATGCTCTTCCTTCAACACCTGAGAAGGGTGTTCACGGAAAACCTTGAGAGCATCATCGGGGTTATTCTTACTGCAGATTGCGAGAATGACACCACGATTGTATAAGCTAAGAAGGTTTCTCTGGAACTCAACATACTCAATTCCAGGAGCTGTATTTCCGAGTTTGATTCCCTCGATACCATCTTCTCCAATGATACCGCCCCAAAGCGTATTATCTAAGTCTAGAACAATGCACTTCTTAGCACGTCCTTTCAAAGCACGGATATATCGGAGATATTCATCCGCAAGAATTGGAGTGAAGTCTTCACTAAAGGGAACTGATCCCCGATACCATGTATTCCAATTTATGATCCGAGATTTTCCAAAAGCACTTGCAGCACTATCTAGATCAACAAGAAAGACGCGTGAGTTCTTCTCTAGTTTCTCAGCGAGTTTAGTGTTTGCCCCTTCGAAGAATCGTTTGAAACCAATCTTCTGTTTATTGTCCACTACACCGAGAGGTGTAAAGACAGGAACTACAAAGTTATTCACAAGAATAAGAGCTGAAGTACCGGATTCCAAATTGGATACAACAGAGAGGATGTTTTCTACAAGTTCTTTTTGAACGTCTTGACGTTCCTTGTCACTCATTCTAGCAAAATTCGATAGGAACATCTTATCCAAAATTGACGCAGCATCTATTGAGAGAACAATAACATCTTGCTTAGCCTTATACAAGTCTGAGGATTTGTCTAGAACTTCCTGTCGGTATGTGTTGAATCCACCAACAAAGGTTTCTACAAAGAAGCCTTCAAGTCTAGTCTTTACATCAAGACAGGCAGCTAATGGTTCCAATGTTGTTGAACCGATTACAGCCAGACGCAATGTATTCGGATCATCATCAGGAGCAGCTAGACCAAGAGCTTGAATTTTCTTGTATGCACTCCATAAATTCAGATACGACGGATCTGTCCGTGCAGACTCAAGGATTTTCTTCATAGTAGTTCACTGCCTTGGTAGGATTTCTTGGGTGGTTTCGTTTAGTAGTTTACGAAATATCTCTACATTATTGGAATGTGATTTGGGAATTACTAGTGCAACAGCAACAGCATTCTGTTCAGAATGGGCTAGACTTACAAGCACTTCTATTTTGGTCTGTTCCTCAATTCGTACATAGGGAGACCCATCTTTATTTCTGAGGATTTCAATTCCCCTAACAGAAATTTGTTTCTGGAAATTCATTGCTTTTACAACTGCTTCCTTTCCAGCGTAAGTAGCTGCAAGATGTGGAGCAGGGTTCGGATAACTCCGACAGTAAGTCAATTCATCTTGTGTAAATACACGTGATAAGAAGGGAGCATCACGTTCTAATTCTCTAAATCTTCGAATCTCAACTATATCAGTTCCTAGTCCAAATTGCGCACCCGACAGGGTTGGAGATTCATCGGTCAATGTGGTTCTATACTTCGATTGCCTTGTGACTCTTATAATCATAATGACAAGACTATCCAAGCTTCTCTCCATTGGATTCCATAATTGTAGTTGACCACGGATAGCGTTTCAAAATAGTATTCATCAGACGATCAATCTTACGCTCCTCGGAGGTTCCTGAATAGACAAGAAGCAGCACAAGCCCTCCACGGGTACGTTTGAATTTCTGATACATTGTTTTGGTTGTGTTAATGGAATCACAGACAACCATAACCTCAGCATGAGGAATATCTAGATCTCTTTCACCAACTGGAGACATGACCAATACTTGCTTGTCCGCGTCTTCTCTGAATGAACGCAGTACTTCCCCCTTATCCCTAGTCTTACCGGTGATGGTGAGGACCGATAGACCAGATTTGGTTAGAACTTCTTGAATCTGAGAAACCATTTCCAAGTATGAAGTAAGAACGAGTGTTTTCTTGTGCTCTAGTGCTATTTCCAAAACTCTAGTGGTTTTTGCAGATACTGCTGGAAACGCTTTTCGCAAATCATTAACGTTGAAGTAGTGTTTGATATAATCACCATAAAACATGCGGAGGAATTGTTTAGGAGGCATTGCATAGATGTACTTCCGAAGCATTAGGAGCCCTGAATACCGACCTTTCAACTCGTCTGTTACAGGTAACCGTTCCAGAAGAAGATGAATTCTTCTAGAGTCCCCATCAACCATGTCAAGATTGCCATCTTCTTCAAGCTCATTCATTATCTCTATTCTTGTGTTGCGAACGAGCTCGTCCAACACCTTCGAGATTGACCGAATTTTAGGATCATTCACTGTACTGACTTTGAGAAAGGTGGGTTCAAGAAAATCTTCGACATCAGTTCCATAAAGATCTTCCATTGAGATTACTTGAGCTCCAGGAATGTATTCCTTCAATGTCGCTAGCTCGTCGCGAATCTCAACCTGCTCTTGTGTAAAGACTGCATGGTCATCACGCAGGGTGCCACTCATTCCAATAATCCACTTTCCAGACATGTAGGCGAGAAGGGTTGGCCAAGGAAAGACCAGCGCGGTTCGTCCTGCAACCCGTCGTACCAATGTGTCGACTTCATTGATCAGAACTATCTTGAAGCGGTCAAAGACTGAAGGATCCTTCTGGAAAGTACTTGCAAGCACTTGGGGTGTAGCAACAATGACTCGCTTCTCACGAAGATTCATCTTACGGTAACCCGAACGAACTCTTGATGATAATTCTCCAAGGTCATCTTCGAGGCCGCCATACTCTCCTTTGAGATAATCTACTGTCTCCACTAAAGATGAGGATGAATGAACAACAATCAATACGCCTGATTCTGGGAATTTCTCTGCCACAAGTTGATGCGTAATGAACCTCTTCCCAAGGCCGCAGTCCAACTCTAACAGTAACGGAGTATTCTCAAGCTCACTCACTCGATCCAGGATGTATGTCTGGTATCCTCTTGGAGTGTACTTGGGTTTCGTCATCGCAATCTCATGTTTGCTCAAAACGTTAAGAACCCATCTAAAAGCAACACGAGTTCTAGGTCTCTTTCTTTGGTTTTCTTTAATTTCGAGATTCGATATCTGATAGTCCTACGGGATACATCATTCAATCGCGCACTAAGCTCTTGTGTTGACACTTTTGTTCCAAACTCATCCAAGGCTAGCAAAATTTTCTTGGCCAACTGGCGCCGTCGTTTTGCCAATAATTGCTAGCTTTCATATATAAAGACGCAAGTGTTTTTCTATCTGCGCTGCGTCAATCTCGTTTCTTTATAATTAATAAATTATCGACACACTATCAACTAATTGATATTTTTAGGAGATATCTATAATGGCTTTCGCAAAACTCATGAAAAAGATTCGTGCTGAACCAGACCTGAAGGAGCTCCACAGACTCAAGTCCCAAGTGAGGACTGAGGTATACAGAACCTCCTTCCAGAGGTAAGCAGCACATGCAGTGATTTTCGACAATATAGAATATCTCTTAGATGACTGATGAATCAAAGACCATCTTTTCTACAGGGGCATATATACTTGGATAGAGAACAAGTAACTGTAGTGTCGATCCAGGACGAGAGCCAAGTCCAAGGACCAATCTGCAGTCGCCGCGAGTTGAACGGAGACAGAAAACGCCTGTTGGAGAGGCCGTAAGACGTTCGCAAATCTTCTGAGATTTGTATAATGCAGCCTCGATGAAGCAGGAACCGAACATTGATCATGGGCTACATGTCTAAGATTGGGTAAGTTTCGGGCAACGGTAAGCACTGTGTCATTCATCTCTGTAGAAACAGCTACACAACTCGTAATGGTCATGTGTAAAGCATGACCACTCCTCCTTTTTTCAGACTGCACTCACTAAATCTTTTTGAAGACCTTTGCTAGTGAAGGCCCTTTCACATGTACATTAAATTCGTAGAAGTGACCGAACGGTACAATATGCACATCATAGTCACGATCGCGCAGTTTCAAAGCTACTTCTTCTATCAACGAGTCAGCAAAGTCAGGATTGGCTTTGCTATCATCAAGATGTGCAAATGAGTGAAGGATTACGGTTTCACACCCTGCCTTGTTAGAGAGCCAACGAATATTTTTCACCATCTTTCGGATGACACTGGATTTGTTATTTTCATCTAACGCTTCAGAATGGATCCAAACCAATACGGATTCTCCAATCTCAGTCTTGTTTTCGTTCGATTCATTTGGACGATACCAGAAACTCTCAACATGGAACATCAATAGCCGCAAGTGAATCACCTACAGATTAGTGAACGAGAAATTACTCCCGCGCTTCGTCTTCATGATCAAGAAGCTTTTCAACTTTGGGCTTTCGAGGCTTTGCTTTTCCGTTTACCCAGATTGTATTTGGTGGGATTGTAGTATTTTTTGGCACTACCGTATTAGCACCAACTATGACATTATCACTAATGTCAGCTCCGGCTAGAACGACAGCATTAGCACCAATAGTGACATTGTTTCCAAGTTTCACTGTCTTGAGATAGAGTCGTCGACTCTCGTATACATGACCACTCAATATTGAATCATAACCGAAGAAACAATTGTCACCGATAATAGTACGTTCAGGATTGAATAATCTTCCATTTCCAACTATGGTGTTCTTACCAATCTTAGCTCCAAACGCCTGATGTCGGGGTTTAGTATCGAGGAACACTGAGAAGAACCCTGCAAAGTATGGAAACAGTACATAGTAGATCTCAAAGTACTCGTAAAGTAACCAGTCCCCTGTATCGGATTCGTAGTAACCATCTTCGAGAAAAGGTATTCCTCTCCGAGACAGTTTGAACATTCCAAGAAGGGCACCTAGAAAGATTGCATAGCAAGTCAAAGCAAGAGGGACAATGAGCACAATGAGCCAGAAGTAGTCAACCATAAAGGGATGAAAATACGATGTGAGATATGGTCTAGCCATTTCATAAATGTTAACGAAGGGCCAGCCAAGATTATTCAAGAATCCAGTAACATTCTGAACAACATAACCAAACAATAGAATTGCAGGTATCGCTGCAATTGTCAGGCTAAGCATTATGGAAAGTACCATGTATAATGAATAACCAACTGACCGAGCTCTCATGATTTACACAACAGGATTAGGACAACAAAGTGGATATGTAATATAACTATCCAACCGTGCTAATATCCAATTTTATCACTTCAGAGAAAGAAACTGGTACCCGGCTATCGAGATACGGAAAGAGATATAGACAAAACATTTTGATTGACGCCGTATCTTTCAGGGTGACTTTGCCATGGTCTATGATGTTATTGTAGCTGGAACAGGTCCTGCAGGACTTATGACTGCGGAACGAACTTCAAAATATGGGTTGAAGACTTTAGTATTGGAGAAGCGCGGAGCTGTTATTGATAGTTTGATGGGCGAGCTAGTAACAGACAAGGCTCTCAACTTCCTAAGAGTCAAACCCGACTCCGAATTCATAGGGAACAAATTCACATCAATTATCGGTGAGAGCCTTGATACTGGTTCCAATATCGTCGTGGATAGAACGCTCCTGGGTAATTCATACTTGTTCGATGAAGACAAGTGCCAAGAGCTCATGAGGGATAGAGCACTATCCAATGGTGCGGAGTTCAGATACAAGTCACGGGTCAAATCTGTCATCAAAGAAGGAAAGTCCGTCGTAGGTGTCAAGTACAACCAAGACGAAGAAGCACGCGCAAATTTGACCGTGGGGGCTGATGGTTCTTTCAGCAGGGTTTCGGAGACAGCTGGATTCACTCATCCAAAGTGGCTTCTTTCGTACGGCTATAGATTTAAACTAACGAATTGTAAGAATGTAGATCCCAACGTTGCATATTTTTACGTTGGAAAAAATGTGGGCCTCGGATATTTGTGGCTCTATCCTAGGTCAGAAACCGAGGTAAATCTTGGAATTGGTAGGGTGCCATCAACAAAGGCAAACTGGGATAAATTACCCCCTATGCGTGATGTTCTCAAAAATTATATGAAGACCCACCCAGAAACTCAGAACGCAAGAATTGAATCAGTGAACGCGGGTGTCGTACCCTGTGCAGGGATAATTCCGAGATTCACAGATGATGGAGTTGCACTCTGTGGTAATGCAGCTGGACAGGTTTCTTCAATAGTAGGCGGCGGAGTAACGACATGCTTCCACGCGGGTCAAGTTCTTGCTAAGCATGCAAAGAGAATGGTCGACTCTGGAGATTTCTCAAAGAAGAGTGTCAAGCTCTATGAGAAGGAATATAGAAAATCTAAACTCGCATCCAACATTACTAATACAGGAAAAGGGATGATTGCTATTTCCAAGTATGCCATGTTCAATGATCCAATAGAAGCAGCGGAGATAGTACTGGGTCAACTTGACGCTGATACTCTGAACAAACTCATTCAAGGAAATGCAGGTGTTGCCACGTACATGGGTCTCGTGTCTAACTTCCTTCCAATGGTGATGAAGATTGGTCTTGGTTACACGAAAGCAATCGCTATGAGCGGGCTTTAAGAAAAAGAGAGAAAGAAAA
>JAUWOU010000046.1 GCA_030612005.1 Candidatus Thorarchaeota archaeon
CTCAAAGAAGGGACATCGGCGGCCAAAAGGAATCAAAACGGTGTGGAGTTCAGACTGGACCAAATTTTTTAGACACTATCTTGTTGAAACGTTCCCAAGTTTCACTATCAGAATGAACAGTTATTTGTTTCCCAAGGTGGCTTCTGTACCAGTCTACTCCAATCGTGATGATGAGGAATATGGTAGATATCACTCCGACCTGAAATGCAAGGGTCCTTGATGGAAAGAGGCTAAGTGAAAGAAAAAGTGAGATATTGGATACCACACTCAAGATAATTGAAACAAGATAACTCAGAGCTTGCACGTAATCAATACGGTCTCCATGCCAGGAGAACATCGCTCGTTTTCTCGCAAATATCACCATCTTTTGGTCTGGGGCCATGATAAGAGATGGAGTTGTGCTGTTTCTTCTACTCTCATCTACCCTTCCATAGATTTGCACGAAATCATTGACCTCAAGTTTTGACACATCGACAATCGGATTATTCCTCGATGGTATAAAGAAATGCACTCTTCGTGTCCCCTCTTTTGAGGTGATTATCATTCCCTCCAAGAATTGGTTTCTTGGGGCATAGTCTTCGCGGTCAAACTCCAGAATCGTACCACTGTAGACATGATCCTCTTCACATCCTTCAAGTGACCGTCGGAACCTCTTGATAATATTCGATTCTTTCAATTCTTATCCTGTTCAAACAAGAAAACCAGTCCCATAAGGATTGCCGGTACAGCCTCCATGCACCTCTATGAATAATTGGAGTCGGTCTAATTTGAGTCCAAAACATTAACATCCTGTTATTACAAGTCAAATCAGAGCTATTCGTGTAATTGGGGGTTGAATACAATCAAACGTAGTTGGATATTGGAACTTGCTGTTCTGTTATTGTTAGGTATTTCTCTCTTCATGCCACTCACCCAGTCTACAATTTCAAATGATGAGATATCTGAATCAACACTACTATCACTTCCTTCACAAGAACCTGTAATCAAGACCTGGCATCATGACTGTTCGAACACAACTGGATTTGAATACATGGAGATTCCAACTGATACTTGGAATTATTGGTGGACATATACTGAAACAGAATTGCAATCAGATGGACAGAGTATTCTAATGCCAACAATAACAAATACTTCTCCAGTTCGCGATTACTATGGCCCTGCATACGTCTACGCGTTACCTGATGTCTTTCCCCTGTCTGGACTGCATAATTTCAGCGTGCACATGGAGCTCAATAATAGTAATCCTGCCTACTATGGTGTTGTCCATGTTGGTCTTCTTGATGGACATTATGATCCAATTCTAACAGCGAAGATTAGGGATTGGGATGGGTTAGAAACTCGTGGAGGTTGTACATGGAAGTACTACATACGAAATTGGAGTGTACATACGTATACCTTGGACAATGAAGGGGTTTACTATTATGATGTGGGATTCTCTGGGGGTATGCTTGAATTCGCTAACATGACATGGTCATCATGGTTTGACCAATCACTTGGAGTAAATGTGAGTATTCCAGCGTATGACCTAGCATCTGCTTTGAATCGCAGAATCGTACCTATTGAGGAGGTTGAAACAGCACGGGATATCAAATATGTAGTCCTTATGTTTGGAGGCTATCACAAATATCAGTATCATCCACTTCCTCCATTTCGCGTGCATGATATCTATCTGGAGTATGAACTTGGGGGAGTTATCGATACATCCAAGCCACTCTTGACCCCTCAACTCGATAGGGTTTACGAAGTTGGGCAGATTGGAAATACCATAGAATGGATATGTTCTGATGACTATCCGTACAGATACTGGGTGCTTGACTACGAGTATTCCTATAATTTTCCTGGCACTAATAGACAAGAAGGTCTTTGGAATGGCTCTCCATACATTCAGTCGGTTGATGGTCTTCCAGTAGGTAACAGAACTTTTCTCTTGATACTCCAAGACAAGGCAGGATTCATTGTCTGGGATCGGATTACAGTGATGGTCATTGATAATCCGCTCACCATCTTTCTCAGGGCGAATGGTGCACTCATTGGTATCACATCCCTCGTGGCGCTGGTACTGGTTCTCAGATATATGATTGCGAGAAGAGCTAAACCGTGATCAAGAAACGTTCCTATGACGTAGAATGCGAGTCCTACGAATAACTTTAAAACTCCCGCAGGCAAAACTCATTCTAAGTATAGCGGGTTGGGGAAGCCAGTCCTGTGCGGATTCGTCCGTGCTTGGGCAAAGCCTATCCCGCGGGGCTCATATGAGTCTCGTTACTCGGAGAAACCCCGAGATCGAATGTTCGAATCATTCACCCGCTACCATCAATTTTCTTAACCATTGTTAATTATTATTTATGTTCGTCGTAGATAATGGGAATATACAAGAGAGAACCATCATCCTTTATCTTGACCTCGAAATATTCGTAAAATTAAGAAAGTTATTCACGATACTTGGCCACATGAAAACGCTGCTCTTTCCTCATGTAATAACAAAACTTGGTGGAAACAGGACAAAATCTCAATAGTTTTCAGAATAATCTTGGAATTGTTTAGTTTCACTCACTGAGGGCCATACCACATTTGGATAAGTATGTCCATGTATAGGTCCATAAGAGATGCATCTCTAGGTGAGAAAGGATATGGTCTGATTCCTTCATCTGGAGGATGAACTTTGTTCCGCATAGAGATCAATTCCGAAATTAGGTGATCTTCGAATGATGTTTGTTTAATTTTACCTACTTGTCTCAATATGTGTAATAAATCTCCTATTTGCCACTTGATTAGAGGTTTTTCTACAATTCCTTTCCATTTTTCGTTTAGCGATTGAATTGTATCTTCCCAAACTTCATTTTCTTCTGTTTTTACTTCTTCAATTCTATGAATCAACATAGATTGTACTGAATTTGCCATCGATATAGCAGCTCCTGACCACTCACCATCAGACAGTTTCAATTTCATTTGAAGCATATATTGCCATATTCCATCTGGTATATTCGAAACAAAAAGAGCTGCGGGGGTATTCATAGCATCTAGACCTCTTGTCGTAAGAAATACTCGATAGTATGGAAACTTTGAGGGTATACTAAGAAGACCGAGTGTGATTAATTTAACAATGGAGGTAACTAAATCGTTTCTCATCCTGAGAAGCGCCTCGTCTTCCAAAATTAGCATTGTATTGGGAAGGTCTCCACCAACTTGACTAATAGTCACTAATACCTCTCGATCGAATGAGTTAGCTAACAAGTATGCAGGTCGATTTGATTGAATCGGACTAGTTTCTATATTGGTAGAACCTAGGATTTCTATTACATTCTTAGCAATAACATATCTATCATACCAGACTAATAATCCAAACATAAACGCCACAATTCCAAAGAACACTGATATTACTGTAATTATGATACCTGCAGCTAGAGAGATTGCTTTTTGTATTGGATCTGTTTGAAAATATGGCCCAAGTATTAATAACGAAAAACCGAATATGAAGAAAATAAAAGCGTATTTTATCCAAATTTCTGGAAATTTATTTCTTCTCTGTTCTGCCATTATTATTACCTTACTTGTAGCGAATCCTGATTATTGATTTTATCCACAGTGAGAACATAATGGTAATCCACCTTCAATCCTTTCGTCAAAATAATCATTTCTTTGATTCCTTTTTCATTGACTTTTTCGATTTTTTCTTCTTCTTAGGTTTCTTGAATCGTTCTATCTCAGAAGAAACTGATGAAATATACTGTCCCCGGTCAAACTTGAGTTCACCTTTAGCAGCAGGATGTCGAAAGTTCAAATCTGCCATTGCTCCAACCCTTACTTTCTCAGGAATCACAGAAGTCGCTTTTCGTTCAGATTCAATACCACCAATAACAAAAGGATGATCAACATTAACAAAATCCACAAAATATTCTCCTGAAACTAATCTACGGACTAACTCATAAACATCAGTTGGTGATACACCGCTGGCGAGCTCTGATTTTCTGTATTTTCTTTTGAGTCCTTCAATATTTCTTTCACCTCGTCTTATAGCAGTCAGAAGACGCTGCTGAATCTTCAATCCTTTTTTAATCTCATCAGGAATAGCAGAGCCAAAATATCTCTCAACTCCAATTCTTACATCTACATTTACACTATCAATATTTAGCTCAGTCCAAGCTTTTTCAAGAATACTGACATCTCTAAGAGCTGAATGAATCCAGTATATATCGACCCCTGCTTTCTTTTGTGGATTCACAGCTGCCTTCACTGCAACAAGTCGATGTAGAAAATCTTCGCCAACAGATCCTTGAAGAGTTATCATAAATCTTTCACTTTGTGGAAAATCATCCAGGTTACAAACCCATGTCATGTCATTCCGATTGAAATCTACTCTAACTAGACTCCCTGTATCAAGGTCAACTACATCATAGATTTTGAATCCCAACATGACTGGCAAAGTTATTTTTCCTTGAGTCTTTCTAATGATTCCTGGTGAAATCTCAACGAAATACTTCAACTCACTAGTTCGAGTCAAATAGTTAATTCTGAAACTTCGTACATCTGGTTTGTAAGGTTTGAAGTATTTTGTCAGCGTCTCGATTTGCTCTGCGATAGTCAAACCAGTTTTTACTCCAGCTAGTGCCGTAGTTAGATTATCTAAAGGGTTCGCACTCATTCACAAACTTCCTCCTCCTCTGGTACAATTCTCTCTTTTATCCATCGAATACCTATTGGTATTTTTGTGTCCGCTCTCTTGTTACTTCTCTCATCATTAATTTTCAATGATACTTCAATCGGTTCATATTCATTTTGAATTGAGTCTCGATAATGAAATCGAATCTGTAAATTTTCTGTTGCATGTTTGATATGCACTTCAGGACTTCCTTGTCTTAACTCAACTTCATCTGTTGGGAATCTATCAAAGTAAAATAGCAATGAATCAATCAAAATATTTTCCATTTGTCTTGAAAGAAAAATCTTCAGGGTGTCCATATTTTCCGGTTGACCAATCCAATCCTTAAAGTCATCCAAATCATGTTCATTAATATCAAGTGGGAGTTCACCATTATTCAATTTATCAGCATAATTTTGGACCTCTCTTTCTAACCAATCCTTGTTAATCATAATTGAGTGTTCTTTCTGCTCTTCATGTGGCATATCTCGGAATACAGAAAGCAATCTTCCTACAAGTTCTCTATATAATGACTCGGGATTTGCTTCAAATCCTCCGCCATGATTAAACTCAGTCGACATACTTACTTTACCAAAACCCCAAAGTTTCATAGTCACTTTAACTAATCCGCTTGAATCCATTCCATCAGACAAAGTAATGATTTCTGGACAATCAATAATTTCAATTTTAGGTCGATAATAATGTGCCTTCAAATTCTTGGAAAGACAGATTTTTTCATCTTTGATAAAGGAAATGGTAAATTCCTTTTCTATGTGAAGATTATCAAATATATTCTTCGTCGCTAACACAAATCCAAAAAAACCAGGTGATCTAAGACTCTCGATTTTTACTAAACCATCTTTTACTATATGATGATTCTTAACATTATAGTACTCAGTGATTTCGATATCTTTAGGATGATTGACTAGTATGTGATCATAATCAGTTTGATGTTTCCAAATTAGATGAATTGGAATACCTTCTCGAGGTAGAGCCCAAGGGGCAACATAACATGATAAATCCATTTTGTGAAATATCCTCTCCTATAATAGGTAAACCTCACTACCACTTATAGCGTCATCATGCAACCCCTATATTTCAAAAGAGAATTCGGAATTATAAGTATTCTTAGTTGAACAGAAAATACCACAGTCCACGCGCTACCACTTTTCATTTTTCAAGCTAGGAAATGATATTAACTGCAAGGCAGGATAGTAGACTTGAATCTGGAGTGGGGTATTCAAATTGTCCAAGGTCATACTTAGATATACTGGGAAACTAGGTGGTGCACTGACTCAGGAAGTACGACTAGATGCAAAAGAATGTTACATGGCACGAATGGGTATAACATCGATAGATCTAACACCATTAAGCCAATGTACCAACCTCCAAAAAGTTAACTTTGGGAGTAATCCACTAAAAGAGATTGATATTTCTCCACTTTTCTTCTGTCCCAACCTAAAAGAAGTGGAACTAGGGTTTGGGGTTACAGTTTATGCAGATTCACGATTAAAGCCAATCCAGACTCAAATACAGGGCTTGATAGAATTACCTTACAGAATGGGCCATAATATAAAATGGAGAGAAAAGATTCTTTCCTCCGATTTAGTAGCAAGATTAGAATCAAGCACGAAACCAGTGCATACTTCCCCACCAACTGCACAAACACCTCCAACCCAGACTACCTCAGCAAATACAGTCGAAGTTCTAAGGGGAGGAGAGATAATAGGAGGGAAGTTCGAGTACAAAATCAAAGTCAAAAATAGCTCCAATTTTGTTGTAACCAATGTTACTGTGACTGTTGTAGCATATCCACAGGACTGTATGAATCTCACAAGTGGTAGTTCAAAGACAATTGCCCGAATAGAGCCCGCGGGATTCAGGTCACCGCAATTCACTTTCTCACCAACGAAAGATTGCGTGGAGGGCCAGATATTAGCCACAGTTTCCTACATTGATCACGAGAATAACCTTCAGTTGAAATCTGTTGAGCCATATGTTATTCGTTCAGTGTGTGACCTACTGATTCCATTAGAACAATCACCTGAGATATTCGAGAAGCTCATCATTGATATGGAAAGCACAAGTGAAGAACGAATCTTAGAATGGAATCCCGAAGTACTCTTTTCAAAAGCACAGAAATTACTTCCAATCAAGAATTTCCATGTAGTTGATTCCGATAGTAAGATTATTGGGAGCCAGTTCACAGGAACCATACGAGGTTTTGCAGAGGGAAAATATACTGGTAAGAAAGTAGCAATTCAAGCATTAATCTCAGGTTCTACTCGAGGTAACCAAGCTACACTTGTCATTGAGGGTTTAGGTGAAGACATTGCTATGCTTCCAACTACAATAGAAGAAATATCGAATGGGATTGGATCTTGGATATGTATGAACTGTGGTGCAGCAATAGATGTTGAAGGAGTTACAAAAATCAAGCAGAACAATCCAGTGTCATGCCAATACTGTCATCAGACGTTAACCATTGATTTGTATCGTAAATGAGAGCACCACCAGCTACCACTTGGCCATTGCTTATTACTTTTGATTCCTTGAGTTCAGACTAATCAATCAAAGCTTGCTAATGATTGGATTTACTGTATAAAGTATGACTAACAAGACTACAGTTCCCACTATAGCTCCAAAAAGAGTGGTGAAAGAGGCTGGTAACATCCATACAATGACAGTAAAGACACCATATGTAATGAAAAATGCAGAAAGAAGGTTGTACTCACTTTTTTTTCCAGTACTAGTGTGGCTTGAGTAGGTCTTACCTCGTGGGAAAACCCATCGAACTCCTGACTTTGTGAAACTATCCTCCACAAGATGCATTAGAAAACCAAAGGGAAGACCAATCCAAGCATACCATACTAGAATAGATGTATCTAAGGGTACAAGCCAGATGTATGTCGAAACCACGAATATGATGGCTATTGGAATTGCGAAGAAAATTATTGCAAGGAAACAACCAAGAAGTGAGTGAAGATACCCTCGATGCTCATCTCGAAACGCATCTGAGCGAGTTCTCAAGATCCATGTCATGGGTTTATAGAACAGATATTTCCCAAAGAGCCCAATTGGTTTCCAATATCCATGCAAAACTTTCGCATCTGACGCATCTACATCTGGTAATAGACTACCCAGCATTATACCTCCAAGTATATACAAAAGAGCTGAAACCATTGTGTCTGGTATCATATTAAAGAGGACCATTGTAGTAGGCAAACTAATCATAATCGATACTGTAAGATGTGATTCCCCTCTCATTATACACGCACCGTTGTAATTGAGCCTGAACTTACTTATGAATCTGTCACTAATTTCTTACCAATACCACCCGCTACCATCACTTTTCTATCATCCTCTACTTTCTTCGCCTCAAGAACAGAAGCACAAGAGCAGCTGGCAACACGACAATTACAATCATCAAAGAAATTGTAATAAAATATCCATCAGTCGGTGATGTAGACCCCGTTGTGGTTCCCAAATCAGTGGTGTAGAGAATATAATCCGGAAGAGTCGTACGTTCGCTGGGATCAGGAATCTGTGGTCCAATTTTCAATACTCTAAAGTCCGTGATTGAGATTTTCGAATCAAAAATCCACGAAATCCCATCTTCATCAGTAGGAAGTAAGTTATCCCATGTATTCTCAGAATTGATTGGATTATAGGCATAGACCTGATGCCCGCCACCATTATCACACAAGAACATCCCATATTCTTGCATTGCTGTTGCAATCACTTCTCCAGCTTCAGGAAGACCTAGGCTATCAATATCAATCAATGAATCAAGTTGCAATCGAGTTCCTTCTGGAATAGCAAGAGTTTCATTTGAACGCCCATCGCTAGTAGTTGCTGGACGAACAGCACCTCCAGATTTTACATAGAACCAATCTGTTGAATACGCCAGTGCATGATTGATTTGACCTCCTGCAACTTCATCAGGAAAAATCAACCCTGCTGAAAGTGCGAATCCTGAACCTCTTGCTCCCCAATTATCAGTGAAAATTCCTTCAGAATCTAAGGATATCACATTCCCCCAAGAAGCAATCCATCCAGATGATGTGTTTTCAGCCTGCCAGAAATCATACTCTAACAATGTATCATTATCTACAATACACATGTGCCCATCATCTTCGGGATCAGGAACTGCATTATCAGGAATTGGTACTCCTTCCATTATATCCCAGATTGCCCATTCATCAGTTATATCAACATCATATCGAGGTGTACTCGCATCTGCAAAGAACACCGGTACACTCCATAAATCAACCCCAACAAACAGTTCGCCATTGCTCATACTCCCAATCATATTGTTAACAATCTCATCTGAATTGAGTTCAATTTCTGCATTTTCCGGGATTTTGATGTTGAATGGACTACTGTCTGTAAATGGACGATTGTTCCATGCATTAGACGCCATAGCGTAATCTGTTGAAGCAATTCCTATTGGATTTTCAAAGTTAGAAACAGGAAACATAGGCAGAAGGAAAAGAAACATGAATATCGGAAGATATCGAAGCTTTTTCATACAGAACAAATCCAGAAGAGAAAGTTACAAGGCAGGTTAAGCTGCAACCTATATAATTTCTTAGGAACGAGGAGTAGCTACCCGCTACCATCATTTTTCTCTAATATCATCCTATCAATGCCTTAATCTTCTCAAAGATGTCTTCTGCATGAATTGTACATCCACAATGTTCACAATTTATCTGATTGCCTGACTCGGGTAAATCAAGAGGTCCTCCACACTCTGTACATTTGATTGTCTTCAGAGACAACCCACCATCTTTCATATGGTCTGCTAGTGCTGTAAAATCCAGCATAATGTGAACTCTTTCTTTTTGTTTTTCCGCTTCTATTACCTTTTCCCGTTCTTCTCTTAATGATCGAACAATACTTCTGAACTCATCTAAAGAGCGGTACTTCCCAGACAATCGGAAGATGTATTCATCTTCTAGAAAAATTAGAGAGATGTACTTCTTGACTTTCCCTCCGCCTGAAATACTTCTTATTTCTTCAAAAGGAATTTCATGCGTCCCTCGATATGTTTTTCCAAGACGTCCTCTTTTTGTCACCCAGAGAAGCCTTCTATCTGTTATAATCAGGGAACCTTTTTCTTCTCCTTTGGCTTCGACGATTTTGTGTTTCTTCCTAACTCTACCTTTTGTTACAACAGTTCTCTCAAATGTTTCCAAAGTACCGTTCCAATAATGTTTGATTTGCTCATCCTTTTGTAGGATGAGAATTTCCAAGATTTTTGGATTTAATGTAAATTGTCCGTCCCACGAGATTTCGGTCATAGCAGATGTCCTCTATATCATTCATGCCTACCATTATTGTATTAATGCGCACCTTTTGTTTGTTCCGTGTATTGAAATTGCACAAGAGATTCTTGAGGTTTGGATAGCATTTCATTTATTCATCAGTGGTCATCCACCCGCTACCATCATTTTCTTAACCATTGTTAATTTACTAATTCAATCATATTCATCTTTGTCACCCTATTTTCCGTGTTTGAAGAGAAATGGAAATTAGATGCTGAATACTCGTTTAACCATGATATTTTATATATTAGTTAAGAAATTAAGAATAACGGGTTGAGAATTAGTGATTGCGATTAGAGATGCTGTTGAGAAGGATGACTCCGCGTTAATGGATCTCCAGAAGAAATGTCCCATGGGGAGCAGCCTCATCTTGCAGCTCGACAGTTCTCCCAGCTACTTCAACCGTTCCAAACATCAAACCGAGAACCACATCATCGTAGCAGTGGAAGAAGGGAACATAATAGGTTCAGCCTCTTGTGCCATCATGGAAAAACGAGTTAACGAAAGAAACCTCAGAACAGCATACAACTACGGTCTCATGGTTGACCCTAATCACAGGCGCAAAGGGATTGCCACTCTTCTCACTGAACGTAGAGAGGAGATAGCCACGGAACACAATATCGACATGATCTTCTGTCAAATCACCCAAGACAACATTCCATCCACCAGAATACAAGAAAAGAGAGGCTTCATACATGTTAAAGACACCACCAGTTACGTACTCATGGTCTACAAGCCCCAAAAGCCATCAACCAACGCTGTAATTCGACCAGCAGAGAATCCCGACCTCTCAAGCATCGTAGACCTCATCAATGACACCTATAGTGAATATAACCTCTATAAACCTCACAAAATTGACGAGTTCAAGGAGCTCTTAGAGAAAAGAGCACACTATGACCTCAGTAATATCCAAGTTTACGAAAAAGATGGAGAAGTAAAAGCATGCCTCGGATACTGGGACTACAATAAGGTCATGCAGATGACAGTTCTTCAGCTCGCAAGAAAGGATCAGCTCATGAACATTGCACTAGCATTTCTAGGCATATTCACAAAGCTACCAAGAATACCCAAACCCGGACAACGACTAACACAATACTTTCTTCAAGATATAGGCTTCACAAAGCCCGAATACCTGACCGAATTAGTAAAACACGTCAACAACATAGCACTAGAAAATGGCATCCGGTTTCTCTCAACGTTGGGAGTTGAAGATCCTATTTCAGAAGTTCTGTCAAAGTTCATGAACACAACCTCAACAGAACATATCTACATCAAACCACTCAAAGAATTAGACTTAACCGGATTCGGACAAAAGAAGCTCTTCCTCTCTATGGAATAAACCAAAAATAGAAACACCACATACGAATCCTATTTTCGCAGAATATACACTGATGAATTCATATCCGCTAGAGGAGGAAATTATCCGACCAAATCATTAAGTAATATGAAATCCTAGAGAATCTTACACGGAGGAAGGAGAATTGATCGCAGAGCCACCGAGAAACCCGATGCAACCACGACGTGGGCGTAACAATAATCTACTCTGCCTAGCCGCCATACTTCTTACGATTGGACTGACTATTTTGCAGGCTCTAATATTT
The DNA here is from genome assembly GCA_030612005.1 of Candidatus Thorarchaeota archaeon. Taxonomy (GTDB): domain Archaea; phylum Asgardarchaeota; class Thorarchaeia; order Thorarchaeales; family Thorarchaeaceae; genus SMTZ1-45. Next base: position 11,568 of record JAUWOU010000046.1, read on the forward strand.
CTAGCACCACTATTGATAATGTACATGCCACTTGATCCAGTTTTCTGGACAATCATATTGTTGATAGGGATTATTCCTACTATATGTGGAATCTATGTGATATACAGATGGTATAACAGTGGAGAATGAATTGTCACCCCTAGGCAAGAATCATGTCACGCGGGGAGTAAGTGCCTGTATCAAGAACATGGTCCCAGTAGATGGAATCATCACTATCAAAATCAGGAAGTCCCTGACTACGACCTAACCAACGCCAACAGGGAACATTTCCAACGAGCTCAAGTTGATAGAGGTTGGCCTTGATTGCATTGAACTTCACTTCAAGAAGAGTACCTTCTGGTAGGGTATCGATATCAGCAACGTCTAAGAGAGAACGTCCATTGGACCGTCGGTCTCCACACTTTGAAAGATAGTATCGGATCTCATCACCAGAAAGAGGGTCTGGCATGATCACTGCCACATGTGGTCGAGAAACAGGATTCCACCATCTTGGAATGGCAGGTCTTCTGATTACATAGTCAATGATTGTATCGAGCCTTGTGGAATAGTCCAGTTGAATCGTTATCCTCTCCGAATAACCCTTCTCTTTCTCTGTATATAAGGAAGGTTCGAGTATTACAGAGTCTCTCTGGGTTAATTCTATGACTGGTAGACTCCCTCTAAACAGTTAGTAATACAGGGACCTCATATTGGCTGCAGTGGAAGTAAAGGGAAGTTAAATCCGATACTTTTCATACTTAACAAATGGCCATGTCCACATGCTAAGATTGGTCTTCGTTCGATAGTCCCATTACAAGAGGACGGCCTTCAAAGATTGAACGAGTTACTTTTTCCCTCGCACTGACAAGTAAACGCCAAATCGTGCCGCGTGAAACGCCCATTGCAGTACCAGCCTGTTCCTGATACATACCTTCAAGATCGACGAGTCGCAATACTTCGACTTCGGCTAAATCAATGTAGATTGGTTCATCGTTCCCCATTGGTTCAGGTACCATCTTATTGGCTAGTGGAGGTTCCTTAATTTTCGGTTGTATGGGAAACCTTCCACGGCCTCCTTTCCTTTTTCTATGCATTTGCATCCCACATTATGTTGTATGACCTTTCTTATTACATTTTGTAACCACAAAAAAATAGCAAAAAAGACTAATTTCTGTACTTATGCCCATAATAAATGGAAATGTTTCTGTAAGAGGGGAAACCAATGATTCAGGAATTGAAGAGCAGCTCTACCAAGCAGCAATGATTTCTGCTACACGATTCCACATATTTCGTAGAAGTAATGATATCTCGTGATCGGGTGCAAATTCTGGTAGTGTTGTTGCTGCAACCATTGAATCAGTCATGATATGATCAAACTTAATTTTTCCAAGTATTTCAATATCGTTGGCTTTGCAGTATCTCTCAATATCTTCTGTATTTTCCATATTCAAATCGAATTTGTTTATGATTACTGTGACTTTGATTTTGAATTTTCCAAGTAATTCATTAACTCGCTCCATATCATGGATTCCTGATAGGGTTGGTTCTGTCACAATGATACCCAACTTGATTCCAGTCACAGTAGCAATCACTGGACAGCCAATACCGGGTGAACCATCAATGAGAACAGTGGAAATTCCATTATCACTTGCAATCTTTGAAGCTAACTTTCGAACTTCGGTGACTAATTTTCCAGAATTGCCTTCACCAGGTAAGAGTTTTGCATGAGCCATCCGACCTACTCTTGTATCGGAATCAAATAGATTACCAGACTGACGATCTACCATCTGAATAGCATTTTCTGGACAAACGATTTCACATACACCGCAACCTTCGCATGCAATTGGGTCTATTTTCGAACCAGTAATCGCATTGAATCTACATGCCTTTTCGCATAATCCACAGTCTGTACAGAGATCATAGTCAACTACAGCGACTTTACCTCCGATAAATTCGGTTGTTGATCTATTTGATGGATTGAGCAGGATGTGAAGATCGGGGGCGTCAACGTCACAATCTGCCATGACAATTTCATCCGCGATAAGCCCTAGAGCTGCGCATACTGTTGTTTTTCCTGTACCGCCTTTCCCGCTTATGACAGCAATTTCATTTGGCATTTTTTATCAACCTCTCTATATGATTGAATAAGTCCTTGAATCGCTGACGCCATTCGGGCATCTCTTGTACAAATGGAACCCCACGAGAATAGAGCTCCGCAATATGTCGATCAAAAGGAATTTCCATAAGTATCTCAATATCATTCTCTTTACAGTACTTGACTACTCCATCATCACCAATGCCTGCTCTGTTAATAATTACCCCGAGGGGAATTCCTAATTCACGAACAACATCGACAGTCATTGCGAGATCATGTAACCCGAAAGGTGTAGGTTCGGTAACAAGAATTAGGTAGTCACTTTCCTTCATCGTTTCCAAGACAGGACAAGCGGTTCCAGGTGGTGCGTCAAGAATATTGAGCTCATCCTTTGAGATGTGGGTCTTTACATCATGAATGATTGTTGTTGCAATCGGTTCTCCAATCTTGAGTTCTCCATATACAAGATGTATATTCCCGACATCTGATTCGTGGACATTCCCAATTGGTCTTTCTACTTCAGTGATGGCTTTTTCTGGACAGACTATAGCACAACCACCGCAAGAATGACACATTTCATTGAATATCATTACCTTGGTCTTTCCCACAAACATTGCGTTAAATTGACAGAATTCAGCACACTTTCCACAGAGTGTGCATTTTTCTTGGTCAACAATCGGTGTAGGAACGGTTACAGGGGATGTCTGTATACCGACAGGATGAAGAAGGGTGTGTACATTAGGTTCTTCTACATCACAATCCAACAGCTTTGCAGAATCCAACGATAAAGCCAGATTAACTGCAACTGTAGTCTTTCCAGTACCTCCTTTTCCAGATGCCACTGTAATAATCAATAAACCACTTCCATGTATCAATTTGTAAGTATTATTTGTGGTGAGCTTCTGCACAGCCCTCAGTGAGTTCTTCTAGCTGATTTAGTGTATACGCTCGAACCAAATCCCCAACTGAACTACTATTTGCTCGAAGAACTGCTACGTTCTTGGACTGGAAGCTCATAATTCCTCGGGGGCCCATTCCTTGCACAATTATCGCTTGTGGTTGGTGGTGTAAAACATTATCATGAGCATGACCCTTCCCACCAGAATGTTCTCCTGTATTCGGATGGATCTTAATTTCAATAGTACTACCATGCTCATCTAAATCAATTACAGTGAAGTAAGGTGCTCTCCCAAAGTGAGCGGCAACTATCTTGCCTTCAGAATCTTGTGTTGGAATAAGTACCCGGTTTGTCACTGATTTCCTCCTCCGCCTCTATGACGTCTTCCACGACCTTGACCACCGCCACGGCCATAACCTCCGCCGCCTCCACCCATGCCCATACCCATTCCTCGTCCTGGACCACCTTGACCCTTTCCAACATTGGCGGGCCCAGGGGATGATAGCTCCTCCAAGGTGCCTGTCTTGTAACTCTCAATTGCAGCCTGGATAGTACCTGATACTCCAACCAGAACTTTAATTCCAGAATCCTGTAATGCAGGAAATGCATTAGGACCAGCACTACCAGTTAGTACTGCTTCGACATTCATAGAAGCCACTGTTTGAGCGGCTCTGATTCCAGCACCACCGAAGGCCATTGCAGCCTCATTTGATATAGCCTCAAAGGCTAATGTTTCAGGATCAGCGATTATGAAGTAGGCGCACCTACCAAATCGTGGGTCAACCGTTGAGTCTAAAGTTGGACCCGATGATGTAACGCAAATTTTCGTCATTCTTAATACCTCAGTATAATGAATACTGATTCATATTGTATAATGAATACTGATTCATAAAAAGGCATCGGTGTTTGCAAAGAGATGAATTCTCCCCCAAAATACAGTGGAGTTCAAAAGTGAAGCGTTTATTTCTTGGTGTGGGAATAGAAGTAATATTAATGGAGAGAAATGCAATGGGATTTAGTGTAGGGATTGTTGGAAAACCATCGTGTGGTAAGACCTCATTTACCAATGCAGCCTGTATGACGGATTTCAAGGTAGGTAGTTATCCATTTACAACAATAGAAGCAAATGTTGGTGTCACTCACGTTAGGACAGCCTGCGCTTGTGCTGATTTTGATGTACAAGACAATCCTCAGAATTCTATATGTATCGATGGGGTTAGACTTGTTCCAATAAAATTGATCGATGTTGCTGGGCTTGTTCCTGGTGCGCACGAAGGTCGAGGAATGGGAAACCAGTTCCTAGACGATCTAAGACAGGCAGATGTTTTGATTCATATTGTAGATGCTAGTGGTGCTCTTGATTCAGAGGGGCAAGAGGTATCTGCAGGTACCCAAGATCCAGCTGTTGATGTAAGATTCCTAGAAGATGAGCTCGTTGAATGGATGCTAGGAATTGTTAAGAAAGACTGGCGGAGACTGACTGGTCGTGTCAGATCAGAAGGAGCTAAGTTAGATGAATTGCTTCTGGAAAAACTTTCAGGCTTGAAGATAACTAGGGCACATATTCTCATAGCATTAAGGAAGTCGAATTTGAAAGCTGAATCCGTTGACAAGTGGACCGACGATGAAACAAGAGAATTTGTCAAAATACTCCAAAAGACTTCGAAACCAATCATTATCGCAGCTAACAAGATTGACAGGCCAGGAGCCGAAGAGAATTACAAGCAGTTACAAGAGGAATTCCCTGATTACATGATTATTCCCGTAAGTGCTTTAGCTGAGAAAGCTCTCAAAGACCTAGACCAGAAGGGTGTGATAAAATACATACCTGGAAATGATGACTTTGAAATAATTCAGCAAGAGAATTTGAATGAGAATGAATCTGAACAATTGGAGAAATTAAAAGAACACATCTTGAAGAAGTTTGGAGGAACAGGGGTTCAAAACATTCTCAATAAAGCAGTTTTTGATTTCCTCCATATGCTTACTATCTATCCTGTACATGATGCAAATTCACTCACCGATAGTGATGATAATGTACTCCCAGATGTATACTTGGTTCCGGAGGGTACTACAGCTAAGGAATTCGCAGGTCATATTCACACAGACCTAATGGAATCCTTTGTGCATGGTATTGATGCAAGAACAAAGATGAGGATTTCTGACAAACATGTTCTCAAGGATAGAGACGTAATCAAAATTGTGAGTGCTAAGGGGCAAAAATGACGATAATATAATTCATTTTTCCACTATATATTCCCATATTAATAATCATTCAATATTATAGGGAAACTGTCGACCAAACAGAGTTCTAGTGATCACTATTGACAGCAATTCAAAGTGTATCATTCTCGGATTTCGGTAGAATACTCCATGAGATTCACCAGAATTGATTCCTTATTTCACAATCATATAACCTAAATCTTACATTTTATGGTGAGTGAACCTCAACTGTAAGAAATTTCTATGTTCCACCCTTCTCCTGCCAGTGTCACCACCTCTTCGTATTTCTTCAGAAATACAAAAATTAGCAGGAGCTTTGTCGACGTTCATCGGGATGGGATCCCTCCTGAAGACCTGGCTTCCTTCTCCTGTCTTGACGCTGGAACATCACTTCCAACGACAGAGAGAGTTTCCACAGTTCTTACCACGGCGGGGTCATTATCACTCTCATCAGTCCCATCACTGAAACTGACAAGGTCCGACTGGACAAAGTGAACAGCCGCGGACTCTCCGGAATCTGATGTGATTTCCTTCTTGGAGAGTAAGGACTTCCCTTTGGAAGAAGGCTTCTTCTTTCGGGCTTTCAGTGGCGCACGTCGGACCTTATCTAAGGTCCTAGTCCACAAACCTAGTCCTCTCACAGAGTGCAGTGACTTTGTGAGCGTAAGCATGCGTGCAGCAATATTAGAACTACCATTTAAATCAGCATTGATACTGTAACCACAGGATGGACAATGGAAATAGTTCTGCCGGGGTCTTGTTCCCTTAGCACCACACTTCCAGCACATGATAGAGGTCCATCCTTCAGGAACTGCCCGGAATCGAGGAGCCTTTCCATCGACCTTCCAACCCTGTTGAGCAAGTCCATGTTTCAGACTGTCTGTTATTCGAGCAAAGGCCCAAGAGTGTATCATCCCTCTGAACCTTCGCCCTCGGTAGTTTCCTCGCTTTGCACGCATTCGTATATTTTTCAGGCGACCAATGGCAACGTAGAGTGTGTAATTCTTGGATAGTTCGGAGATATAATCGAGAAGCTGATGAACAAGCACTCTGTCGTATTCGCGAGCAACATTCTCTCGCTTGGAGCGCATTCGACGGAGTTTCTCAGAAACCCTATCATTTGGCAGTCCATTGTTTCTCCGGGTGTACATCTCTCTTTGGAGGTCTGCAACAAATCTATCGTACTTCTTGATGACCGTGACCTTATCTCTCTGGATAAAGTAGTGAGTTTCTCTTGTCTTTTCAGGAGTAAGAAGAGTTGCGCAAGCAGCCTTCTCAATACCTAGGTCAATTCCAAGAATAGCAACAGGAAGATTCTCTTCAGGAGATTCATCAATAGGAATCCTAACCGCAATGGTCACCCACCACTTCCTTCTCCTATCAGAGAAGAGTTGTACTGCCTTCACCTCACCGCGTCTGAGCTGGTTCAGATGGAAGGGAGATATCCTGAGAGGAATGCTCAATCGATCATGGTGGAATCGTTTCTCAGGTGCTGAGTCAAGAGCATCCCTAATATCCAGCCACCATCGAGAAACTGAGGTCTTCTTCTCAATTAATTTGAATCTCTGAGAGAACACCCATCGGGGTATCCTTCGAGTTCCATTGATTGAAACAGGCCGTGAAGCATTCCACCCTTTCTTATCTCTCAAGGCCAAGTAACTCTCATAAAGAGCTACAGCTGTCTGTCTACATTCCTGAAGCTCATTCTGGGATAATCTTGGAAATCGTGTTTTGAAATCATGAGGGACACTTGTCCTCTGACCGTGACTAGCTTTGACCTTAATCGCGGTAAGCGTGAGTTTTTCTAGTTCACCATCAAGAATTTTATTTTTCTTACGACCCGTTAGCAGCTTCTTTTCATATTGTTCAATTATTCCAAGAAAAGCACGAATCACTCTAGTATCTCGTCCAACAGTCTGTCTAAGCCGTTGCCTAGTCCTCTCAGTCATAGATTCCCAGTTGATTGGGACCTTTACTGAGATTGTTACACCTTTGGACCGAGTCATCGTATTCGCCTACATCTTATAAAGTTCTGACCCATTTCTGGTCAGTCGAGTTCACTCCCATTCTTGTTCAGAAGTAGTCTTTTGAACTCGTATCAGTATCATTATGCAATCTTATAAAGTTATTAAGCTAATTAATTAGATGATTGTATATTGGGCTTTAGTGAGGTATAGACTTAATTCATTCAAGATTTAGTATTTTATAATACCCGCAAGAAATAAGAGTAAATACTGCATACAGTCCTCCATAATGTCGATGAAACGTGGTCGACCTCGGAAGGTCCTACCCACTCATCCAAACAGAGTGATCTCAATAGCAATGAGGAGAGGACTCTCTGCAGCCCTAGAGTTACAGAGGGACATTAAGAACAAGAGGACAATTGGTCTATACCAGAGTTCCCAAGGGATACTCTCTGATGCGATGGATGACTATTACAAGACAGTACGTGCTGGAGAAGCGGACCACTCAAAGATAGTCCAGGCAGAGAATAATGTCAGACGTAACGTACTGGACATGTACTGGGAGAATGCTTCCGTATATGGAAACATAGAGGTCAGACGAATCAAGAAGTCAGATGAAACCATTGGGCCTCTCAATCAACGCTTCAATATATGTGGAGCTCATCTGCGAAACTTTGGTATGACCATGTTCACATTTCAAGAACCTGAGTTCTTTGGGAATCAGACAAGAAAGATTGATGGGAAGGATACGACCTTTCGTTCGATGGGCTATGGACGAGACTCGTATGGGCCACACACACCCTTGGTCCATCCTGACTTACCTTCACTGGACTTTGCTGATGCGATCAGGCACCACCTCGACTATCTAGCGACATTCTGTTACATCTATGATGTTCCGTCAAGGGAAACTGGACGGTACTGGAACCTGTACCAGCTAAGGGCACGACCTTACCTTGAGCACATCTACTCCGAGTGTTCTTCAGGCAAGAAAGGATTCCGCGAAGGAACAAGACGAGTGCTACGAGAAATCAAGGAAGACATCACGAAGCACTACACCATACGCAGCGGTGACGCACCGACAGTGACAGGTTCATTAAAAACACCAAAACCATCATTCTCCACCAATTTCTTCTCCAATCTGATTACTGAGGCAAGGAGCAGAGGAATCAACGACCCAGCAGTAGATGAACTGGAGTGGCTTCACACCACTTACCCACCTCATGAGGTTGACAAGAATGACAACGATGACTCCAAGAAGACCTATCTCAGAGAGAGGGATGTCCGAGATATCCATCAAAGAATCAGCAAGAGGGTCACCAAGGTAGGGTCACAAATCCATAGAACCATCTCATCTCAACTCAGTAACCCATGGAATCTACGCAACATCATCATGAATGGCGACTCCCCTGTTAGCGATGACGGATTTCACGTCAGTTTCGAAGTTCCAGTGGACACCGTACTGGGCAAAGGAATAGTAGACATCCTCCTGTCTGAACGAGTGTCTCTGAAGAATGAAACCCGTGTCTTCAAGCGACCTATAATGGTGTTTGAGATCAAGACCAAGCAGGGCCATTCCATGACTCTGGGTCGAAAAGATATCTGGTCTGAATCACGAGCACGTCACAACCTGGAACATCGTGTAGTGACTGACTTCAGGTTTGATGAGAGAATGTTGGACTCTGACGAGTGGGAGAGCTTCATAAGAGCAACACCACCGCCCAATTCTCAAACACAGCTCAATGCATACTCTGATGCTGTATGGACGAAGTATCAAGAACTGACCGGTTCTGAAGAACCGAACGCACTGATCACTGGTACAATTCTGGTGGACGCAACTGAAGATATCAGACTCATTCGTGATATGATGAGAAGCCTTGTGATAAGCATCCATGATGAGGTGAATAAACAAAAGGACCACAGACATAGACTGGTGTTTGAACCTACTGTTCGTGGACAGTCTGTCAGGGTTGCTGTTGTCATCAACGAGCGTCCACAATCTGATTCCTCAAAGGGAACTCCAATATTACCTGATTGGCATCCTGTCTACGACCCATTACAGATTGCACCCTCGAACGAACGTCGATTCATCCTGTACCTGGATGGCCAGTCTCCCACATCATCTGGAGTATCTGCAGGGTGGATAGCAAAGTTCCACCACGGTCTACATCTGATGAAAGAGATTACTGGAAAAGACAAGAAGACCAATATGGTCTGGATAGACCTTGCTGACCAATTTGTTGACCCGCAGCTTGCTGAGGCTCGTCTGTATCTGAGACCGTATTCCAACAAAGAAAAGGACGTTCAGAGAAGCCATAGAAAGGATATCCAATATCTCTTCGAATCAATACCTGTCATGGGGCTGTTCAGTGATGTTGACAGTTTCCTGTTCGAAGGCAAGTCCATCTCCTCAATTCAGACTCAACTCGACCAACTCCCGCAAAAAGACTGCTTGATAGTAGTGAGTGGAATGGAGACCATCAGAAACTCGACGCCCGAGTCGTATCGATGGAGGTTGGACCTTCTCCTCTCAGGTATTGTTTCAAGACTTCCCAATCACAGCTCTGTGACAGTTCTCTGGTTTGATTCTCCCGTCCCTGATGAAACCTATTCCACAGCATACTCCAGCCGGGCCGATCTGCACAAAACTGAAACTGTAAGTAAGGTAAGTATGAATTTCTTGAAAGCTGTTAATTCTTGGGTATTCCTTCCGGTTGAAGTAGTAGTGGAGGTTTCAAAAGACGGAGAAA
>JAUWOU010000145.1 GCA_030612005.1 Candidatus Thorarchaeota archaeon
TAGGCAAAACCGAGCTACTCCTGCATGTTGAGCAAGGGATGACCTCTGGATGTTGTTGGGGTCCAGTTCATACCTATAGGCTCTGTTGATCAACATTCAGAATCGGCATATGGTCTTGCTGGGAGCTTTTAAGCTCATACAAGAATGGTCTTTATTCAACTATTGGTCTCATCGCTCCATCTTAGAACATCTGTTCTATCCACAAACAACAGCTCATCACGTAGTAGTCTAGATTTTGATTTCATAGAAATGATCGGCCAAATTTCAATGTCTGAGTTGTGTGCGGATTCTAGGAGTGGTTTACGCCAGCTTGTTGGAGCAGACACTATTCCAAAAGCTTCTGTATCACATTTGAATATAGTCGCTTCAAGAGTAGACTGACCAATTCTTTGAATATCATCATATGAACCATGCAATAGAAAATCAGGGTCAATACCTAGATGATTGAAATCTGGAACAAAAACAATACATTCTTTCTCAAGTAAACGTTTCACGATGTGGGGAGATCCTACAAGTGTATTCGATATAATTTCGAGGTTTCCCATTTGTAGACGTTCGAGTACTGCAATCTCTTTCTTTTCAAGAACCCTTTCTTTTCTCAATTCTAATCTTGCTTCAAATGTACTCAGAGGAGGAGAACTAACACCCATTTTCTCAAGAGCTCGGTGGACTATATCCAATCCATGAGAGACCAGACCAGATGATGATGGAAAAATATCTTCTAAATTCAACCAATACTCGATTGTATCAATAGATTTGTCCTCCTGATTTCCAATCACCAATGTCTGTATCTTTGACCCACTGGCAAACTTAACTGAAGCCCATGCATCATCAGATACTTCTTCTACTACGGATATTGCAATTTGATTGCCCAAACTTGTTGAATCACAAAATACACGAGGTGCAAGATGTATTGATTCGAGTAGATGGCGCCGTTTGATAAGTTGTTGTGGTTTTCCAAGAGTCTTACAAAAACCATCAATGGTGTGATAGTCCGAAGTGCCAATTGGAACCACCACCGAGTTGTGTATCTCTGTTAAACCTCGATTCCATGATGATGGTTCAATATCAGAAGGTGATTTTCGAAATACAGACAAAAACCAATTGAAAATATCAGAACTATAGGTTTCTCGATGTTCCAGAAAGTGTGTGACAGCAGGCGACCAAATGGTCCCCTTACTCTGTTTTTTCCATTCCTTAGTCCAGTGATTGTATGCAGGTTTCTTGAGAAGAGAGAGAGCAAGACCATTTCCAACGGAACAAGCCGATTCATTCGCCCAATTATCTTTTTCAAGTTGCAGTAGAAAAGCAACTCGAATAAGAACTCCATCAACCCATTTCTGAGAGAGAATATTCTCCTCGAATATGAATTCGAAATCTGGGGATACCTGTAACCCAAAATGCTGCATCGTATCCTCATTCTTAGAACGAGTCACAAAAATATCAGGAAAAGTTGGTTCTTTGGTTGATAGAAAACGTGCGACTCTGCGGATAGCCTTTCCTAAACTATCACGAAGGTCCTGTGTAGCTTCAATGCGAAGTTCCTCTGGAGTAAGGACTTTGGGTTTCTCAAATTTAGCAATGAGTTTGGAACTCTTACGAACCTTACTGTAAATCGAAATTTCTAGATTCTCACCAATCACCATTACACCTGCTGAATTGAAGAAATACACTCTCACACGATCAAGAGAGATAACTGCCACCAAGAAAACAATACCTTTGAGTTGACGGAAGTGCTTTCTCATAACAGCAGCCTTAACTCGAAGAACCTCAACGGCAGCTGCTCCAGTTTCTTTGAATTGCTTCTCACCAAATGCAGCAATTGCTTTTGGTATCGCTCTTGAACTTCTAGACACAGCAAGTATCTCCTCGTCAAAGTTTATTGACACATACTTCTTGATAAAGGTGAGGCCGGGCTATGCACTAGTCAACAGCCTTAATTTAGTTCAATTATCTAGAAACTAGATACAACATGCTACAATTTGATATGTCGCTACTCATTATTTGGTACATTGTTCCCATTGGTCTTTTCGGACTTAGGGCAGTATATGCAGGTTATAGAGCCTGGCTAAAACGACAGGAATTGCGTCGATTGGAAGAAAAAATTACGCCATTTACAAGCAAGTTCTAATCTAAGTTTCTTCTGCTACTACTTCACTTGCTTCAGCATCAGGATACATTGGCATTAGAATATCCCGTGTGGGTGTAGTGTTCATTACAACATCTAGGGTTTCCTCAGTTCTCATCAAAATACAACCAAGAAACTCATACTCAAATTTATCCAGACGAATATTCACACCACGTCGAGGTATCTGTGTGAGAAGGAGGATTATAGAGAAATTACCTCGAGGAAGTTGATTGAGAATTCCCCGTTTCATATCGGGTTCAAGTTCACCTTCAAGTTGACGGGTCATAACACCACGTTCTATGAAGTTATAGCGAATTCTCTCAAAATCACCACTAGAACTTTTCTTGGGGCGAATGAACGAAATCGAGTAGCCCAGACGTTTCAATGAATTGTACCCTATCAATGTCCTGAAGAGCGGAGGACTCAATGATTCTAGTTCTACTTTGCGTAACTCTACAATCTCACCGTTTCTTCGTACTTTCAGGTTCATTAAGCTCACGCATCCGTATGTATCTAGGTATTACTATGAACAAACTACTATGTAAAGGATTCTGAGAAATCACTCCGCGAATGCTCCTTCTCGCTTAAGAAAATCGATTTTTATGTCAATTCCACCGCCATAGCCGCCAATCCCAGTTGATGCAACTACCCTGTGGCAAGGAACTATCGGAGCAAGTCTGTTTTTAGCCATAACATTGCCAACAAAGCGTGCCGCACCAGGTAACCCAGCAAATTCTGCAACAATTCCATAAGGTAACGTTTGACCATATGGAATCTTCATTGTCGCTTTGTAAACTGCAATTTCCTTTGGAGAGAGATCTGAAAGATCTAATCTGATTTCACTTATGTTCACATCTTGCTTGCCTTCATAAATGTCAAAGATAGAATTTAAGATTCTAACAAATTCATCATTCCTAGTTTCGGGAAGGTCAAATCCATCAACTGCTCTAATTGCTTCATCAGGCGAATCCCTTGGAAGACATGTAGCATACAATCCCTCAGATGTGAAAACTCCTGCAACGTGTTTAGTTCCGCGCTGCAGGAGTGTGATGACATTCGCTCTCATCGAGTGGAACATCACCTTTCACAATAGATTATGAGCTCGCTTGAACTCAAGTAATAGAACAGAACTCAACTCAGGATCGCTTTTCTTCGAACCAAGGGGAGCCCATCCACCATCCTCTTGTTGGGAAGATACAATCAGCTCGATACCATTTCGGATTATCTCTTTTTCTTTCTCCGTTTGGGGTTTCCCAATAGCAGTCACATCAACCAGATCAAAAATATAGTCCGATTCTAAACTGTCGCTTAAATGCTGAAGTAGAGCGGCTCGTGCATCAACGATAATCTTGTTGTCGGATTCAACTCCAATCGCATACAATCCAAGTAGAATATTACCAGTTGCAAGAGGATCAGAAATATTCTGGTCCTTGAAATCAGGCCAGTTACCATCCTCATATTGTGTATGCAATAAGAAATCACGGGCTCTTTCTAGTCTTTCACTAACTTCAAAATTCACTAAGCACAAAGCTTCAAGGGCTTTCCCTGTGAGCCAAGTTATGCTTTTCCCAACAGGATACCAGTCTCTCCCAACGCCACCCCATTTATCTTCAATATATGGGTCTAATTTGAGAGACTCTGTAAATCCCCCATCATTCTTCTGCCTGGAAACAATGAACCCAATCATCTTCTTTACAGTATCTTCATACTCTGATTGGAAAGTAGAAATTAAACTCAATAATTCAGCAGTTTTCTTGGTTGAACTGGGGACACTCCTCTTGAAGCCAAATGGGATACCACCATTTGCGTTCATGATGCTCATTAGGTCTTCCATAACCTGTTCTTTGAGATCTGAGTGAATTTTGTAGCCGGTAGTAATCAATCTCAGTTTATCAGTGATATTTCCGTTCGATAGCAAAAAGCTCTGAAAATCATAATGAAGTTCGTTTCCCATCTTAGTAAGGTCCTCCTTTGAATGAGCGTACAACCCTTGAAAATTGAAGGATTGTAAAACGAGTCAGTGGAATAGACGGCCCATACTCATAGGTATGTATAGTATGTGCATTCCGGATATAAAAGGTACCTTGGCGTAAGTCAATCCTCACTTTCATAGTGTTCCAGTATCTCTTTGCGGCGTTCTCGTTGTTCATCCCCTGACAGTTCTTCTCGCTTATGAGCTTCATCCTCAATTACGACGATCTTCTCACGTGGAGAATGTTTGATACGGTATTCTACCTTGTATGCTGGTGCAGATTTAACTGTCTTCTCATGCCCACATTCTCTGCATTCTAGAATACTCACTTTTTTCGTCCTATCGGTGTTAGTCTCATCACGTTTAGGAAACATCAATGCGCCACATTTTTCACAGAATTCCATGGTATTCCCCTATCCAGTATGGTTCTCGCGTACGGGTATGGTTCTCATTTAAGTTTGACGCTTGGGTTTCAACAGAGTTTACATGAACACAAATAAAGTTGTATACCAAAAGAAAGACTTATGATAACGATGACTTGTGCCCGCATCAACAGAACCTCTGAAACTAGCTTGGTCTAGGGACAGCAAGGAAGTATTCAAAGTGGTACGAGTAAAACCATTCAGAGCTTTCAGGTACGACGAGAGCAAAGTCGGCGACCTATCGAAAGTTGTCACACCTCCTTATGATATCATCAAGGGCGCAAAGGTTGACGAACTACAAGGACTTTCTGAACATAACATCGCTTGGATAATTAAAAACAAACCAAGAGATGATGATTCTCCTGAGAATAATCAATACACAAGAGCAAGGGACTTTCTCAATAAATGGGTTAAAGATGATTCGCTGAAGCAAGATGAGAAAGAGTCATTCTATGTTTATGGTCAAGATTTCGAAGTTGAAGGGAAGAATCTCTTTAGATTTGGATTCATTGGTCTAATTGAACTAGAAGAATTCGCCTCAGAGTCGCCTGGCTCTGGGACATTTGCAGGGGTTCTACAACACGAAGAAACCCTACCCAAAGATATCGTTGATAGACTCAGTCTGTGCAGAAGCTCGATGGCGAACTTTGGTCAGATTTTTGTGATCTATCCCGATAAGGAAGGCAGTGTCGATGCAATTCTGGAAAAGAACATGAAGAAGAATCCAATTGCAGATATTACTGATAATGCAGGTGTGAGACACAGACTCTGGGCAGTGGATGATGAATCTGATGTGCAAGCAGTTAGCACAAATATGGGTGACAAGTACATCATAATCGCAGACGGTCATCATCGATACAAGACTGCACTTGCACTCTCCAAAGAGAATCCAGATTTGGAATCAGCAAGGTACAGGATGCTTACATTTGTGAATATCTCTAACCCAGGTCTTGTTGTACTTCCCACTCATAGGCTCGTACAAAACTTGGAGGATTTCTCTAAGGAGAACCTTCTCAAGGATATCAAGGATTACTTTGATCTAGAAACCTTTGACAATAAAGACGAGATGTTCAGTCGAATGGACAAGATGTTCACCCAGAACAAGCACTCATTAGGATTGTTTATGGATGATGGAAATTACTATGCCCTCACTTTGAGGGATATGAAAATAATGGATTCACTACTTGCTGACAAGTCACAAGAATTGAGGAATCTAGACGTTGCTATTCTTCATGCACTAATTCTTGACAAGATGCTTGGAATTGACAAGGAGAAACTACTCCAAGGTACTATGAAGGGTGGTGGTTTTGTGTCGTACATCAAAGGTATTGGAGATGCAGTAGACGAATCAATATTGACCGTGAAGGCTTCAGCCCAAGCGGTATTCTTCATGAATCCTACCAGAATCGAAGAGGTCGAGGCAGTATCAAAGAACTTTGAGAGCATGCCTCAGAAAAGTACCTTCTTCCATCCAAAAGTCTGGACAGGATTCACTATCAACAAATTAAGGTGAGTTTGATGACAAAGAGAGTATACAACTTCTATGCTGGTCCCGCAACTCTACCTCTTCCCGCCCTTGAAAAGGCAAGAGATGAGTTTCTTGACTTTGCAGGCACTGGAATGTCAGTGTTAGAAATCTCGCATCGTACCAAACCATGGCAGAAGACCATTGATGAAGCTGATGCGCTTGTAAGAGAAATGATGGATGTCCCAAATGACTACAAAGTTATGTGGCTAAGTGGTGGTGCATCATCACAATTCTACATGGTACCAGCTAATCTTCAAGTTCCAGGTAAACCAATGGAATATGTAAACACTGGAGGTTGGTCTACAAAAGCCATCAAAGAGGTCGAGCTCTATGGAGAAGCAAAAGTAATCGCATCTTCAAAAGATGAGAACTTCTCATACATACCAACCGATGTCGAATTCAGTGAAGGAGCAGCATATGCGCACATCACTAGTAACAACACGCTCTACGGAACAGAATGGAACTATGAGCCAAAGGTTCCAAGTGATGTACCACTTGTTTGTGACATGTCATCAGATATCATGGCCCGAGATACAAACGTCAAGGATCACGGTGTCATATATGCAGGTGCACAGAAAAACTTGGGTCCTGCAGGAGTAACCTTGGTCATTGTTAGAGAGGATTTGATAGACCGTGTGCCAGATAACACTCCAACCATGCAGAAGTGGAGCACTCACGTAGCAAAGGGTTCGATGTTCAATACCCCTCCAGTCTTTCCAATTTACATGTGTAAATTAGCGCTAGAACATCTCAAGGAGATGGGAGGAGTAAAGGCAATGGAGAAACTCAATCGTGAAAAGGCAAAGATTCTCTATGATGTGATTGATGCTTCGGATGGATTTTACAAAGGTCATGCTAGAGCAGATTCTCGCTCAATAATGAATGTCACATTCACAATGGTAACACCAGAGCTTGAGAATAAATGTGTGGATGAAGCAATTCCTCTGGATCTGATTGGTCTGAAAGGTCATCGATCAGTGGGTGGTATGAGAGCTTCAATCTACAATGCAATGCCCATCAAGGGAGTCAAAACGCTAGCAGAATACCTAACGGAATTCAAGGAAAAGAATCAGTAAATTAACAGTGGAGGATTCAGCCCTCCGCTCTCATATTTTTGCAATCAAGCCTTTCTCTTGCGTTTGAATTTTTTCACAGCTTTTTCCAGTTCATTTGTCATAACTTGAATATCATCTTGGTCAATGAAACCCTTGTAAGTGCGGCGCATCACAAGTCCACTCACATTCACTTCCAAATTCCGCATGCCTTTTCCTCCAAAGAATGTCTTCAGAGAAGAAGCTATTGGAATCAAAACTCCACCAGGTAATCGCCTCGCAAGATTTTCCTCGCAGCAATGACAATCAATCATGATTATTGTGTTCTCATTATCTAAGAGAACCTCAACTGGCATCTCTTTCTTTGAACCCAAATTTAATGTGAATTTACCAATCAATTTCATTGTTTTGACCCTTAGATTTGATAAGTTGTACATGTTCGAAATGTCTGAACTACATATAAGACCTGCTCAGGCCGCTCAAATTCGTCGAGTGACCTGATAAGGTACCAGTAAAAACTTTACTTAGTTATCTTGACCTCCGTCGGCTATACACAATATAGACCACAAGAAGTACCAATACTCCTGCTAACAATAGCACAAGCCGCATTGTATCAAGTTGGTCGTCTGGTATTGTCGTAGTAGTAGTCGTAGTGGTTGTCGTAGTTGTAGTGGTAGTTGTAGTGGTAGTTGTAGTAGTAGTTGTGTCTTGTACTGTATAACCGAAGGTTCCAGATACAGCCCAATTCCCGATTGAATCATTTGCGTAAATGCGGTAACTAACAATGGTACCGTTTGGTAGGGCTGGAATCAATCCTTCATAGTCTGAACCAGACCAAGTCATTGTCACGTTAGTCCATGTTGTCCCATTGTAATAAGATAAGATGACTGTATCTACACCACTAGCATCGGACAATCCGATATCTATGTTAACAGACTCTGTAGAGTTTGGTGTTGAAGGTATTTGGCTAAGTGACCCAAAAACTGGACCTTCAGTATCCGGAATTGGTTGGATAAATACTAAAGCTCCATAACAATCGAGTTTTCCATATCCCCAGTCGTAATTGGGAGTCCCTCCAGTAAATGCATCAGTTACCGCTGTGGATTCTACTATAGATTTGAACTGGTCTCCAATTGTTGAATTTGTTTGTAACAAAAGTGCAGCACATCCAGCAACATGAGGTCCTGAGGCACTTGTGCCACTGAAGAGCCTATAACTTCCGAACTGCTGATCAAATGAAAGTGCCCCATATGCATTGTACCACGTAGACCATTGAGACCCATCAGCATAATCCGAGATTACATCATAGCCACCTGGTGCTGCTACTCCTTGTTTGAGGACACCATCAATTCTGGGACCACGTGACGAGAAACTAGCAATGTCACCAATAGTTCCTCCACCGACAAGATTTCGAGTACGATAGCTTGCAACACTAACTGCACTGTCAGCTGTTGAAGGCCAACAGATCTGATACTCATTGACAATATCAGTCGTCCATACACACCCTCCAGTCCACGAGCTCTGATCATCAGATATGTATGCATGAATAGTGGCTGAATCAGGGGTTGAGATATTTAGTTGATGCCAAGGGGGTCCTACTGTCGTTGGAAGTACACCGTATAGCCAAATAGCTAGCATTCTAGTACCTCTAGTCGAAATCGATGTGTAGGACTGGATATTTAGATTTGGAATCA
>JAUWOU010000116.1 GCA_030612005.1 Candidatus Thorarchaeota archaeon
CATCAGTGGCAGAAGCTGCAGCGATAGGAGTCCCACACGTGATTAAAGCCAATGAACTTGTGGTCTTTTGTGTGCTAATATCAGGTGTAGAACCATCCGAAAAATTGAGAGATGAACTCAAACAGATTGTGATAACTGCTATGGGCAAACCACTCACGCCAAAAGCTGTTTTATTTGTATCAGATTTACCTAAGACGAGAAACGCAAAAGTCATGCGACGGATGATTCGCGCTGCATATCTTGGTGAAGATCTCGGAGACACTTCATCACTAGTCAACCCGAACTCAATCGAAGAAATACGGTCTGCAAAATAGGAATGACATTATCTAGAATAGCGAGAAGAAAAGGAAATCTAGAGGTTGAGTGGTCTTCTCCCTTTCTCTTAGAAAGAGCAAGACTCGCGTGACCTCTACCTGCTCTAGTTTCTTGATTGTTTCCAAGCAAAGAGGACTTCAAGCTTCTCGAGTAATTCTTTTCTTAATTCTGAAGAATCTTCTTTCCTTTCATCACAATCGATGATGCCATAACCAAGACAATTCCATAGACCACGCCATTCAGGGCAATCCTAGAGGCATGTGTCATGATATCTCGAAGCGAGCTTGTTCCTAGAGATATCAAGTAATACCCTGGTAGAATCATATCAGGATATAGGTAGGTGAGTACGGCAGCAATTGAAAAACCAACTGCAAAAATCCCAAAAAGAAGACCGATATTCAGATGTGGTTTATCTCGCACAAATTTCTCTTTCGACATACGTTTCACCAATAGTTATCTATAGTTAAGTTGATATGAATCTAATGGTAGGGCAAGTATATCATTTAAGGAGCTTCTTCTAATTCCACTATCCCATGCTTCTAATTTTGAGAAACAACTTCTCAACTACGCTCCTTCCACATCTCATTGAAAGCTGCTCACTCAATTCTTCGATGAAAAACTCCAGTGCATTTGACAAATCATCCAAATCAGTGGGAGTCATACTCTCTTCGAGTTTACATTGGGAGAGAACTCTATTTGTAAGCACAACTCTACCAATCCAAGGATGGTCGTTCACTCCCATTTCACGTATTATTTCAAAGATTTCTTTCATTTTCTTATGGCCAATAATCGAAGACCCTTGAGAAACAAGATATGAAAGAATACATTCATTGAGTAGAACTTGTCGTTGCTCCAATGAAATTCTCTGAATGAGACCTCTATTAATTAGATTGCCCAATTCGTCTAAAAGAACCTCAAAGTCGTGGATATCCATACTTTTTGTTAGTTGAGATAAAGGTGTACGACCATCAAAACGAGCAATCATATTCAAACTTGAATTTGCTAATCTGATTGGATTTGTTTTTTGAAATAGTATTGTAGACGATCTCTCCGAAAGAGTAAGGATATCATCATCAGCAGGGATATACTTCAGGGAAACAGTATTGTGCCAGAATGCTTTGGAAACAATATCTATTGTATCTTCTATTGCGAGGTTTTGGAACTCAGCTATTTTTTTGATTGTTTGTGTTTCTTCAAGACCTAGAAGAATCTTTGATACAGCGAAAGCAGTACTCGGAAGATCAAAGGTGAATATTGAATTCCTCCACTCATGTCTTTTCATTACAAGAGTTCTTCCTGTTATTTGATCATACACGAATGTCCTTCTAACATATTGATCAAATTCTCTGAACGCACTACCTTCAATACAATCAGAGTCCTTGAGGACTGCGAAATAATCTTCAAATTCACAGACAACTCTTCTAAGTTTACTGCGACCTTCACTGGTTTCTCTTGATGTTACAAGAACTCCAACCGTCCACTCTCCATTCTCTACAAGAATCACTGAATCTGAACCATACACAGTCTTCCAGTAAGATTGTTTTTCACCTGTCACAGTGCCCATGAAACTTGTCATTGCTGAAATGAATCCCGAAATAACTTGGGGATCTAAATTGCTTTTACTGAATTCATGTGAGTAAGGAGCTAGACCACTGTTCTTGTTTATTATCATAACCAATTTCTCGTTTGGTTCATTAGAATCGCTAGATAAGTCTAGAATTAAGTCATGTAAGAATTCATTATCAATGCTCGATGAACGGTCATCGAGGTTATTGGTCAAGCTTATACCTTCTTTTTGGTTAATGAATCAGTTTCATGATGAATAACATGATACAAGATGGAGAATGAGCAATTCCGGTTGACATCATCGACACACCACTGAGTGAGCAATGACAATCAACATGATATTGGTGTAATTGCTAATCTCAGGAAGATGTGCTCCATTAACCGGGCATTGATCTTCTTCGTAGTTTGCATTGACTATATCTTAATGATATAACCTAAGCCGTAGTATTTGCTACCACGGTTCCGGGGGATTTTTTGGAGGTGAAAACATTGTTATCATGGATAATAGAACTTCTGAGTATTCAAAATAGAACGTTAGAACTGTCGCTAGGATTTGATAGTTGCATCCTAGGAAGCAACTTTGGCAAAAGATGACACGTTTCTTGTATTTATGTGCCTTTTTTCATTGTAAAGACTTGAAGCTGATACAACAGAAGCTCTTAAGGTCAGTCGTTTCTTTCAATAAGTGATGACAAACTTAACCTCCCAAGTTTTAGAATTATGGCATGAATGTTCCAAGATGATATCAGACCGATTTGGGTTTGATGTAACTCCCAATCCTCAGTCAATAACAGTCATCGACACTTCGGATATTCTGCGATTTGGAGGGCAGTATTTTGACGAGAATAGAGAACTTCAGATAACACATGAAGTTGTGGAAGGTAAGATTCCACTCAAGGGTATAGTCTTTAGAGAGTGCTTAATCAATTCATTACCTCAAGACTTGTGTCCAGAAGCAAAACGGGACCTTGCTTCTGAATTCACGCGACAATCTCTGAAGAAGGTTGACAAAAGAAAATGGATGACAGCATGGAAATCTGTTCCTTCACTGCGAATCCGGGCAAACCTGGTTTACAATTCGTTTGAGCTGATGACCTGGATAGATGCACTTGGTGGGAATAGTGAATTGGATTCACTGTCTCATGAATTTGTGTGCATGTTTCGCTACGGAAAGTCATTAGATTTTGAAGAATATGTTGAGTATATGACTAAGAGAGTCCAAAATATTGTAGTTGGGCTTAGTCCTGCAGAAGTGAAGATAGTAGATGCTTTGATGAAGAATCGGGATGCGTCATATCATCAAGTAGCTGAGATTACTGGATTAAGTGAGCCTTGGGTCAGTACTCGAATTAATCATTTGAAACGTAAATATGTCTTAATGGAGCTTACAGCAGTTCCATTCTCTAGAATTGGAATAAGAACATTCCATGTTCTTCTCTCTGGACCATCATGGAGCGATCCAACCAAGCTCATCACAAAATGTCCGTTCTTGTACGATGTAAGGTCGATTCTCAATGGTCCTTGGCAATCTATGGCCCGATTAGTTGTGCCGGACTGTCCAGAAAACACACGTTCCTTAGAACAAATGACCTCTATTCTGAGCGACTCTGGCATTGCCTGTGATGTTGCAGAAACTTTCTCCGTGGGTGTTTCAAACTCGTTCTATCACTATAATGGAAAGAATCGTAGCTGGAAAATTCCATGGGTAGCCATGGAAGGCTGGGGTCATAGAATCAAAGAAGAATCAATAGACCAGCTTGTAGAACGTATCGATTATCCCGCAAGCACAACTGATCACTATCTCGACTCTCTTGATATGCAGATTCTTGAGTTGGTATCCCAAGGACTTGTTTCTACACGAATACTTAGGAAAGAGCTTTCAGTTGGACAGACTAAGCTCTTGAAACGTTTGAAGAAGCTAAAATCAGAAGGACTAATCCGAAAAGATTGGGCAGTATACAACATTGGTCTGGTGGAAAGAATAGCACTCAGAGCCACAGATAGGAAAACTTCTAGTCTTCTTGATGCATGGTCTAGAGAACTTCCGAGAACATTCCTACGTTTTGAAAAGAATAGAAATCTCCTCATGATTGTCGAACTTCCGATAGGCGGTTCAACCAAGATGATGGACACACTCCGTTTACTCAAATGGCCAATCACTATTTCTCCCCTAAGTAGTGGTATCTGGGGTCACTGGAAATTTCCCAGACGATTTTGGGATGTCGAACACCAAAGATGGCGAACACAGAAAAATGAAATTGCGAATTGGCTAAGTACACTAGTAGAGGAATGTGAGAATCTGGCTGTTGAAACGGGAAGTTCACAAAGAGATAGCCTAGCATCTCTAAAACATCGGTACTAATAGGTGTCAAATAATCGGTAACACAATTTCATTAATAATGAAGACAAAGTGATAATTGCTACCAATTTCTCAGTATTGCATTTCAGAGAGTGTGTTCTATTCAAGTAATCCCCTAGTTTTGGCGTTTCATCGATTGCTTATATGTTCATTATTCGTGTGATAGATTGGGACTGGAAATCTCCTGAAAAGGGGAATGAATTGTCACGAAAAACTCGTATGATGGGGGGGACCAAGGGTCTGGATTATTTCCAGACCCTACCCACCACATACAATACACAGGGGGTGTTTTTGTTTATACCTCCTTCAAAAATCTAATCTCAACACTTCCATTGGAGTCTACAAGCAATGATTAAACCAAGAATCCACGTTGCATTCCTTGCAAAAAAAGAGAACATCGAATACCTAGCTGTAAGACGGAGCATAGATGAACTATATATTATTCACACCAGTGATCAAGATGAATTGGCAGATTACCTCATCAACAAGTTTTCCAAGTTGGGTATTACTGTCACACCTGTCAGGGTTATACCAGATAATTTCACTAACATGCTATCTTCAACCCTGAGCGCCTTGAATTCACAGAAACTTGACCTGTGTGATATTGAGTTTAGTGTATCATCTGAAAATTGTATGATGACTCTAGCGGCATGTATTTCTGCTGCAATTGTCAAAGCTTCAATACTCTGTGTAGAGGGGAATGAAGTATTCAATATCTCAGAAGTATGGCCTTCTGAATTAGTCAACCTCACATACCAAAAGCGTGAGATACTCAGCTATCTTGAGAACAATAACAAACCTGTACACCAGAAAGAAATCGCTGAAGAAACGGGGATTAGACAATCAGGATTATCTAGACATCTTCGAAACTTAGAATTAGCTGGCTATGTTACTAGATTTCGGATTTCTCGTTGTAAGCATGTCCAGATAACAGAGCTTGGATGTGCTGTACTTCATCACAAACAAATCAGAAAGAGACGCATCTGGAGCTCTTATACCCCGCAAATGTTAGAAAAGATTCAGACAGTGGGATAAAACAATGTGTGCATCTGATTCGTTCTTACTTGAACCTGGAACTAAAGCTATGTTAGATGATTATGCAGCTTTGTATAATGCAATAGATTCACTTGATAACCCAGACCATGTAGAACTTACTGGAGAATACTTCCGTTCCTCTTTTTCATATCCATCCGTTGAAATTGGTCGCGATATTGTACAGATTCAAGACTCGGAGGGCGGTCTGGTCGCAGCAGGTACAATTTTTTCACAGAATACTTCCCCTCCAAGCTCTAGAGTAATGGTTCAAGTGCGCCCAAATTATCAAAAACGAGGCTTTGGTTCAATCGTTCTAAATCACCTTTTCCAGACTGGAAGAAAGAATGGAGCAAGAATATTTGTTTGTAGAATACCTAGCTTTCGACCCGATGCGATAATGTTTGCTGAACGTAAAGGTTTCAAGCATGAATACTCTTGGATAAAAATGCGACTTGAGTGTAATAAACCTCCAAAATCTCCAGTCCCACCTCAAGAATTGATATTGAGAAATCTGGATATTGGAAGAGAACTGAAAACCTGGGTACATCTTCAGAATGCCATATACAGGGATAATTTCGATTATAACAGAACTACAGTTGACTCACTGAAGGCTCAAATCAAGCACCAAAGCTTTGATCCTAATTTATTAGTCATAGGGGAAGTTAATGGCAAACCTGTTGGTCTATGTACAGGTTGGTCAATCACACCTAGAAATAATGAACAAAAGAAAAGTGTTCTTCAGATTCATGGATTGGGAGTTTTGCCAGAATATCGACGCAACGGTTATGGACAATCTTTGCTACTTGAGGTTCTGAATCGTGCGTACATTGATGGTTATGGCATATCTGAACTTGTTGTTAATAGTACAAATCAAGCAGCAATTAGTATGTACATGAAGTATGGTTTCCAAGAGAGGTACAGACATCTTTGGTATAAACGGATATTCTAGTAAGAGTCACCCGTAGGCGAGATAATCCAACTCTAATCAATGAAAAATCTCTAGCATCCTAGATCAATAATTGCAATTAAAATACTAAAAGAATGAGAGTGTGGCTGCTATTATGCATGCCAACTAAACTAGATAACGATCAACGTAGTTTATTCGCACTAATAACCTTCATTTTTTCGCCAACATCTTGACGTTCTTTTGTGAGATTATTAGTATCGCAAATGAGTTTTAGAAGTGTAGAAGCATACACGGTTTGCTCTACGTATCCATTGCGCAATTCTTCTTCAAGTCTTACACGTTTAGTTCGTACCTCATCAATTGCTTTCCCAAGAGATCTGTATCTGATCTCCATAAAAGTCATTGATGAAGCGTTGTTGATTGATCCTCCCAGTTTGCCCCAAGATGAGCCGCCACCTGTTAACATGGGACTTCGTTCATTACTCAACATATTAGGCTCCTATAATTTAGGTAATCTATGAAAATTGTATTGTAATATATTATAAACTAATCGGTAATGTTATTTTATGTTAGAATGAAGTTCATGGCGCATTTAATATGTGCCGATAGCCATCAAAGAAGGACTAGGTTGTTGTTTTCAGATCCGTCATTCTCTACATGAGTCACTGCATTTATGATTCGTTTTATGCACCGCATGGCCAACTCAAAGAATAAATGGACTCAAGTACAATCATCGGACTGGAGAATTGTGATGACAGAAATTAAAACAGAAATCACAAAGGTTACTATTTTTCGAGACGGTGCACGTGTAACAAGAACCGGAAAAGTAACCCTATCGAAAGGTCCCCAAAAAGCAGAAATAAACGGAATCACAGAATACGCGTCTGCAGACAGTTTTCGTGTCAAAGGAAAGGGACCTGCTAAATTATCTAGTATTGATATACAGACAACTACTGAAGTTTTTGAGCCTTCAGATGATGTGAAACCACTCCATGATGAATTGGAAGAATTACAAAAGAAATTAGAGGAGATTCAGGATGATCTTGATTTTCACAATGGTCGTCTAGTAAACCTCACTAGCATGGTGTCAGAGTTCTCAAATTATTATGGCCAAGTCTATGCAGCAAATGAGGGAGAGATTGGTCAGCTGACTGAGATGGACAAGACAGCATCAAAGATGTATCTTGACACGAAGAAGTCCATTCACATTCTTGAAGATAAACGTGAAGAAGTTACAAAGCAAATCGAAGTGATTAGAAATAACCTCAATAAAATAGGTGCGAAACGGAGAACTGAATCCTTCAAAAATGTCGAAGTTTCTCTTGAACTAACAGAAGACTCAGAGGTGGAGATAGAAGTAACCTATCAAGTATACAATGCTCGTTGGAATCCAATTTATGATGTAGACCTTCTTCCTGGAAATGCAAAACTACGTAGAATGGCACTCCTCTATAATCAAACGAAAGAGAACTGGAATAATGTTGATCTCACTGTGTCCACTGCTACAGCAAGGCCAGTCCAGGCAATTGAAGCCACTCCGTATTACATTGGAGTATACGACCCCTCACTCGAACGGGTTAGAAGAAGAGAAAGTGACAAGATGAAGAAAAGTGCAAGGTCTATGCCCATGGCCGCACCAAAATCTGAAAAACCACCTGCACCGCCCCCAGAGATGATGGAGGAATTTGCAGAAGCAACTGAAACGGTTTCAGGAATTGCAGTCTACGAACTTCCAAAGAAAGTGACTATTCCTTCTGACAATGAAAAACACCCCATTACATTGATTGAGGAAGATCTAGAATCAGAAACTATCCACTATTGGTACACTGAAGGAATGGCGGAAGTAGTAGCCCAAGATGAGGTGACCAATGGAGGGAATGTGATTCTTCCAGGTAAGGTCAAGGTCTATGCTGAAGGAGATTATATTGGGGAAACCTCGATATCTCAGATTTCACCACGAGAAGAATTTAAGCTAGGAACACGAACTGCTTATGACGTCAAGGCTGAGAAGAAACTTGTTCATCGCGAGGTCGAGAAAGCAGGAATCACGAGAGGCAAACTCCGAAGATCCTACAAGTACAGACTTGAGATTCAGAGTTTCTCTAAGATACCTGTCGAAATAGATGTGTTTGATAGGGTTCCTCATAGTGAGAGTACTTCAATTGAAGTCAAAGCCGATTGGGAAAAATTCGGTGTTAAGGAACAGCATCTTGGTATTCTTGAGTGGCATAAATCCATTCAACCAGATCAGAAAACAATCATAGAATATGACTACGAAGTTTCATGGGAGAAGGGAATAACGGTACATCCACCATTGCCATAGGAGGTTAGAAAATGAAAGAATTACAAACTAAGATTACATCAGCTACTGTTTTCCGCGATGGTGCAAGAGTCGTAAGAACTGGGAAAACTGAGATTGAAAAGGGAGAACAAGTCATTCTTGTTGGTGGAATTACCCAGTATGCACACGAGGATAGTTTCCGGGTTAAAGGAAGAGGTCATGCCATTCTTCGAGGTATAGATGTCAAAAAAATCAGCAAAACCTACGAGCCAGAAGGCGATACAAAGAAAATGCTGGAGAAACTTAAGACACTTGAAAAACAACGTAGAGATATCCAAGATCAGTATGAGGTGCACCAAAACAGAATCAGCCAACAGACCAAAGTGATGAATCAGTTCAGCACAGAATTTGGAAAGTGGTTCAGTGTTGGCGAAACAGGACTTGATAATCTGACCAAGATGGACAAAGCTAACAAAGATATAATCAAGAAAGCAAAGAAAGCCCTCCGAAAGTTAGCTCGTGAGATGCAAGAAATCGATGCTGAAAGTAGAGCTCTTCATGAGAATATCCAACGAATACAGGGTGAGCGAAGAACCGAAACCCATTCCGAAGTCTATGTGACCGTTGATGCAAAGCAGAGTACCACTCTTGAATTAGAAGTTACTTACCAGATTTCACTAGCAAACTGGTATGCAACATATGATGTAGACATCGGGGAAGGAACTACTTCTCTCAAGCGAATTGCAATGATTTCCAATAACTCAATGGAAGATTGGGAAGACATCAATTTGATTGTTTCAACTGCATCTGCACAACCAGTATCCATTGTACGACCAAATCCATACTACGTGAACACGTATCAGGCAAGTAACGCTACAATGGGATATGGTGGTGGAGCTCCTGGAGGAGGCTTAATGAGAATAGTTTCCAGAGATTTTGATGATGAAGTAGAAGAAGAAATGATAGTAGATTCTATTGCTGAAGAACCGATGCCAGAGATAATCGAAGAGTATGCTTCATCATCAGAAACTCTTGGTGGGATTACCGTCTATGAAGTTCCAGGCCAGATAACAATCGAGGCGAATCGTGACCCAAGTCCAATCACTCTCACGCTTGAAGAGTTTGAATCGAAACGACTGCATTACTGGAACGCATATGCCATGCAGGAAGTTGTCGCTCAAGATGAAATAACCAACGGTGATTCTGTTCTCCTTCCAGGACCGGTCAAGGTCTACGCTGCTGGGGACTATATTGGTGAAACAAATCTAGACACCATTTCACCCAGAGAGAAATTCAGACTGGGAACCAGAGCAGCATACGATGTGAAAGCTGAAAGGAAACTTCTTGAGAAGGATACCGAGAAAGCTGGTTTCACACGTGGAAAGCAGAAGCGTGGCTACAAGTATTCACTTGAACTCAAGAATTTCTCAAAGCATGAAATCGAGATTAGATTGATTGATAGAATACCATATAGTAACTCGGAGAAAATCAATATCGAAATGGATGAACCTTCTCTGTTGTATAAAACAATGGAACTTGGAATCATCACTTGGGAAACAAAGATGAAACCAGACCAAGAATTAACCCTTGAATATAGCTACGAGGTCGAGTGGGAGAAAGATCTGATGATCAGACCCCCACTTCCTTAAACATGCAATGTGGAAGAGTGAGCGCTGGAATTACCAGCGACTCATTTCATCCATTATAGCTACAACTCGATGTTGAGCTTTGCGGAAATTTTCTAGTGAGATGCTCTCATTTGGAGAATGCGCTTTTCCTAGATGGTCACCGCAACCTACAGAAACCATTGGAACATGCTCATTGAATAGATAGAGTGGACCAGAGCCGGGACTCGTTGGGTGAACAACAAGATCATGACCATGTGTTTTCTTATTCGCAGCGTTGACAATCTTGACGAATGGATGGTCCACTGGAGTCTTAGCTGCAGGGTATCCTTCGAAATAGGTCACCCTGATATCAGTGAATCCTCGATCATCGAGATGCTTC
>JAUWOU010000182.1 GCA_030612005.1 Candidatus Thorarchaeota archaeon
AATAGAATACCAATACCTGCCTTACGTTTTAATTTCCAAAGCATTTTTTGAATCTGTGGAGCGTCAATGGCACTTTCGACTATACTGAAGCAACTGTCAGATGTGGATATCCACAGGGAACTATCCCAGTTTGACACAGTCTGATCGATTTCAGCAACAAGACGCTGTAAATCCTTGTTGCATTCCTTGCTTTTCTTCAACGGACTAAACTCGTGCTATGAATCATACTTGGCTTTACCTTCAATCCAGAAATCAGCTATTCTATCGGGAGATGTGACAAAAAAAAGTCCCGTGATTAGACCAGATATAGCTGCGATGGTGACAAGTGAGTCAACTTCAACACCCAGTCCAATGGTAGGTATCTTAATCAATGTTTGAATGATTGGAGAAAGGATTACAGCTAGTGATAGCCCAAATGCAGTATAGAATCCTGAATGCCCTTCAGATGTGATTACTGGAGTAATTGACAGTCTATGAAACCCCCGATTGTATGTTCATTATAACATCTGAGAACTGATAGACTTTTTCTTCTTATTGAACATTACAGCACTGCAAGAATATCGATGTAAAAAATACGTAGGTACTAACGAGCTGAGTGTTGTACCTACGGAGGTGAGGGTTTCAGCGAACCCAACTTGGATAGTAACCACTAACACCTAGGATTGATAGTTCACCTCGTGAGCAAGAAGCAGAATCACTACTTAAGGTCGTAAAAACTAGTATCACTTAACAGGGTTAATAGACCAATTTTTGCTATACAGTCTATTGCTAGAATATCTCTCTTTCTCTTTCATCCATTTCATTGCTCTTGCTTTTTTCACTTTATGAATAGATTTCCTAGTTTTTCTTGATATTTCTTCAAACATAATTTCCCGATAATGTTACTAGAATCGGCAGAAACACAGATTTATTTGCCCTGCGGAGTAATGTGATATGTAGGTGGGAAATATGAGTAAATCAGAATCTCTCTTCAAATGGAGCACGTATATGTTCATTGCAGGTTGCTTGATAGCTGTTGCATTCTGGTTAAATGATGTTGTATGGGGTCTTGACATAATCAATAGATTCCCCCTTACACTCGAGTATTTCCCAGCTTTCATTGCAACAGTGATGGGTGTATTTCTTGCACTAATAATTCAGGAAGCATTGACCGTATCCAAGCAAGAAAAACGGATGGTGGCGATACAGAAGATCCTTCTGAAAGAGCTGCAAAGAATGTTTAGTCTTGTTGGTGAGGGAAAGGGGAACCACCTAGATATACAGGTATGGGATTCACTAATCTATTCGGGTGATGCATCACTTCTTAGCCCAGAATTACAGGATAATCTCTTTGAAATCTACTCAATGGCACGAGCTCAAAATATCGAAACTTCAAGAGCCAGAGATGCAGCTGAAGCTCATAGAAGAAATCCAACTGCAGAAACCAAACAAGCACATGTCGATATTTCAATAAGAATTGCAGATAAGGAGCTTGAACTCTATAACATTCTCAACACATTTGTGAGTTCTAAGAAACTTGAAGACTGACATACTTAGAAGTAGGTCTTCCCTTTCCAGTGACTCAACGTAGTTTCTGATGATTGATCTGGCACGGTGTTCTACCTACGATTCTTCTGTGAGTATGTTCGCGCGGACTGGCCTAAAATCACATCCGGCACACCACTTCTTATTGCTTCATTCTCACAATTATTTGTTCTAGTTATGTGGACTCAGCTCTTCTTTTTTTGCCAGACATATAAAACGAGAATGGCGGAAATTGATAAAACGACAAATACGGAGATTAGTAGAACTACAGATAATTCAGATGGCAATATCGGAAGGATTGAAGGATAGACCGTCACAATCACAAGATCCGTATCTACATTCTCCCCGTAATCATCCACAATGAGTACATAATACCAAGTTCCTACGGATAATCCGTCAACACAAATTGTGATATTGCCAGAATTACTTCCAAGATCTCCACCTCCGGTATTCAAGACCGTGTTGTTCCTCTGTATTGAATAATGAAGGGGAGTATCAAATGAAACATTCCACTCGATGTAGTTACCAGTTGAACCCTCTGTATAGAAGAGGTCATCCGGCTCGCTGATGTAGGGTACTGTTTGATTCTGACTTGTGATCCCACTAATAGTGAAGGATAGAATGATAAAACAGAAGACAACTAATAGGTTGGTTCTAGTCAAGTTCCTCGACCACCATTTATTTAGCTGTACTTGAAATGATATAAGGATATGGACAATTCTGCCACGACATCCAGAATCAACATTTCAAATCACGCTCGGCCCACCACTTCTTTTCTGGGTAAGCAGAATCTGTTGTCAAGAGAGTTCTAAGGATAAATATCCTCAATAGTGACTCGATAATACACATTATATTTGGGAGCAATGAGGCATGGAGGATCCGAATAGCGTCATCTCGTGGATAGCAGAGGAGCCCATAGTATAGGAATTCTATCAGAAATGATAGAAACTCACATTATTATTTTGATCATGAAAGAATTGATAACATATTAATTGGCTTAGACTTGTAGTATTGAGGGGACCCTTTTGAGTAAAGATATTTTCAGAGAATCATTAGAGGAGTTAATGGAACAAGAAGCAGCTTCTATGAAAGAACGAATGAGAGAATCAATCGATAAAACTATCTGTCATTTGTCTTTTAATCCTACTCGATTTTACCATGTAACATATTCCAATTTCGAAAATGCCTTCCAAAAATCAATGTACAGACAGCATCTTGCATTCATTTTGCTTTCTTGGGAAGCAATTGATAATATGATGCAATCTCGAAACCTTGCATTTGCCTTTAGATACTCAGCAGCAACAAGTATTCTACGGAAAAGTTTCGAACTGATGATCAGAGGAACTTTTCTTGACTCAATGGCATATGATGTAATAACTCAAAGCTCTATGAAATACTGTCCTGCTTTTCGAGAAGAAATTGAGAATAGACTTGACAGTGATGAAAAACTTAGAAAGTGGGCAAAAAAATCTACAATCTTTGTGCATGATATTGCGATCGATTTAGAAAACAAATCTGATGGCGAAAACCCTATTCCAAATTTCCATGATATTGTTATGAATCTGGAAAAGCGTCAGCTCCTATCTCCTATTCCTAGTGGAATCACATATGGTTTGTATAGAAACCTCTGCAAATCTGTTCATGGTGAAATACATTCAACAGACATCCATCAAAGATTTAAAGTAGGTGCAGAAGGATTTACTACTAACTATGTAGGAGCTGCTTTTGAGAGGTTTCTTGGAAATTTTGATAGAACTATTGATACGGGTCTTGTATTGACCTTCAATCTTTTGAAAAGAGAGATGTCAGAGAAGCAGCTGAGTGAGGCTTCGCGAAGAATTCTTGAAGATGAAGATATTGATCATGACTTGAAAAATATGCCTAATTTCATGAAGTTATGCAAGGATTCAATCCTCTCGAACCCTCAACAGTGAGATAGATAATTTCCACTATTTCCCAAAAACTTTCAAGTCTTATTGTATCATATGAATCTTGGATGTTCAAGAATGAATCTCAGGGACTTGTACTCAAGACAAATAGCAATTATCAATGTTGGAATGTCTACTGCTTATGGTATTCCTGGACCATTATTCAAAGGTGGAACATTCAGGTTTGTTCCAATCCCTGAGTCATATCCTTCGAGCCTTACTCTGACATATGCAGACTTGGGATTGAGTAAATGGGTTATAGACCCCCAAGTGGGTGTTCACAATGACCCCGAGTTTGACACAATGACTTATGGTGATTACAAGTACAGGGAAGATGGAACAAGAAATATCAGAGTTTCAAATGCTCTCAAACTTCGACCGAAGGATTTTCTGTTCTTCTTCGCATCTTTGGCTAATAAGAAATATAGAAGAATGGGAAGGGCATTGGGAATGTTCTTGATTGGTTTCTTCGAGATTAGACGAGTATTTGCCTATGATGAAGCTAAGATATCTACCCTCACGAAGAAGAATGCTCATCGAAAGAGAAAGAATGATTCAGACTATACGATTTGGAAAGGAACAAGAAACTCGGTGCTCTTCAAGTATGCAGTTCCTATAAGCAAAAGAAACGTGGATAGTTACCTCCGTACTAGTCGAGGTGTTCACCTTCCTTGGGGTTCAGAGGATAAGAATGGAAGAACTCGCACAGACCTTGAAGTGATCAATTCCGCAACTAGAGCAAGTCGCCTGATCCAACCCGAATTCAGAGAACTATTCTGGAACTACATTATTGAGAATAATCCGAAACTCTCAATTCATCAATGAAATCTACTAAGAACCATGTTCAATTCACTTCTCAGGATTAATCTACTCTTTTGCAATATTTTATCTTCACTCAAGCGGCGTCTGAGTCAATGGTAAGAAAAATGAGTCGTTTTTCAATGCAAGAATAGAAACCTTCTGATGGTTGACATAAGGAGATGGGTCAGATGGATACAGAGAAACATCAGCTTGAGAGAGAATTTGAAAAGGTGTCAAGCAGGCCTCCAATCAGACAGAGAGAGGTTTCTGTCATTCTCGAGAAATTTCACCACGAACGAATTGCCGAAGCACACTTCCCTTTGTAAAATTGTGAGTCAAAAAGCGAAGTCTGAAAGAGCTGCTCAAGAACCTCAGAATTTCTTTGGCAATGTATCCCTTTCTCAGAATGAACTTATCATAACCTGCTTCAATCATTCTTAACAGTACATCTTGAGAAACACTTTTTGGATGAACTTCAGGGACCTGAACTCCATTTTCCCAAAGCTCATCCTCATTAACATAACCTTCAGATACTAATGAATCCCAGATTTTAGTTCCAACACCTGCTGCAAGAGTATTGAACTGAGGAAAGTCGAGGTCAAGTTTCATGGCAAAGTCTATTGTATTTTGAACTTCTGCTATAGTTTCCCCAGGTGCCCCTATGATGAATGTCCCCAGGATAATATCTGTACCAGCCCGTCGAGTTGTTGCAACAGCTTGTTGTGCCATCTGAGGAGTAATTCTCTTGTCATAGTAATCCAAACATTTCTGATTCGCACTTTCGATTCCAAGATAAACCAGTTTCAAACCGGACTTCACCATATTTCTGACACTTTCATATTTTATCTGGTCTACTCGCCCCTCAAATAGCCAATCAAAATCGAGTCTCCGTTCTTTGATAAGTTGGCAGATTCTCAAAATACGTTTCTGACTCATGGTGAAATTATCATCTATGAAGAATATCGTTTTGTAACCTGCATTCAGCAAATCTTCAATCTCATCCACAATATTCTCAGCACTTCGTGATTTCCATTGTCGTTCTGTGAACGTAACTAAACAACAGAACGTGCAGGCATAAGGACAACCCCTCGAAGATAAGATAGTTGTCAACCCGGGAAACCTCATCCCCTCAATCGCACCATACCATTTCATATTTACAAGATCTCTCGCTGGAAATGGTAGATCATCCAGTTGAGCGATTGCCTGTTTTGGAGCACCAACCTTTATCGCACCATTTTTCCGATAATAGATTCCTGGAATGTTATTCAAATCAACATTAGATTGCAACGCTCTGAGAAGATCGAGAGTAGCCCTCTCGCCTTCACCAACAATGATAGAATCAATCTGTGAGTATTTCTCCATCATCCTCATAGGATTGAGAGTAACATGAATGCCACCAAAGACAATATGTGTGTTAGGTAGTTCCTCCTTAATTCTCTTTGAAAGTTCAACTGCTCCTTGTGTCTGCCAAGCCAAGACTGAGAAGCCAACTAGATCTGGAGATATCCTAGTGATC
This sequence comes from Candidatus Thorarchaeota archaeon, assembly GCA_030612005.1. Taxonomy (GTDB): domain Archaea; phylum Asgardarchaeota; class Thorarchaeia; order Thorarchaeales; family Thorarchaeaceae; genus SMTZ1-45. The sequence goes on from JAUWOU010000182.1 coordinate 5,770, forward strand.
CTCTTTACTAGTTGCTCGTTTGAGATACCTTCCCCATTCTGATCAACAACCTCAATATCTACATCATTCTCACGTAAGTAAGAAGCAATATAGAGAATTCCTAGTGGAGGACTAAGAGTGCGTGTTGGATATCTGTCTCCTAACTTGAAAGGTATTGCAGGATATATCAGGACGACACTCAAGAAGAATCCTCCTGAAATACTGGCTGTGCAAGTCTTCTGGATTTTTTGTGAAACCTCTTACTCCAAATACGGAATATCAACTACTCCTACCTCCCAATGATTCACGCTACACTGTTATGAGCTTGCACTTCCCTCTTGCGCACATTTAATATACTGTTTATTTGATATAAAATTTGCCATACTAACCTAAGCTATAGCACACAATACTATTGGACTCCTAATCGGCTATGTCTTTCATCTATAACGTCAACAGATATCGATATCCAAAGGTCAGAATTCGACTAGTCGCGATAAACAATAGTGCTCATCTGGTCAGTTTTGTCATTTTGTAGCAATTCTCGACTAGTCTTCCATCTTGATGACATTACAAGAACTCGCACAAGACCTGATT
>JAUWOU010000050.1 GCA_030612005.1 Candidatus Thorarchaeota archaeon
TCTTCCTCCGGGCTTTCAGTATGACTCTATCTCTAGGAGTGAGCCACATCCCTAGTCCGTTCATAATATTATATGGTAATGTGGGTATATGAACTCATACGAGATTATGATATTGCAATGCTCTTTGAATGTACACAGATAATCGATGTTGACATGAAGAAACGCCATCCAATAAGGCTAGCAGTCAACCATCTAGCTGAGGTCATGATTCCTGATGGATTAACTAATCGAAGTCGAATGGGATTGCATCTGGCTATTGGAGTCATCGGTGAAAGGGATCGGTCATCTTCTTTATGTACATCTTACATATTTTCTTACATTGTACGTCAGTAGTTATTTAGGAATTTGTAAGATTCAATGCCATCCTGATTCCTGTTTCAATATCTTCAGGATTCACTCCTGGTGACTCGATACCATTTTCGGAGTATGCTATCCTGATGCGTTTCAATAGTTCATCTCCCTCAATAGAACTTCCAACTATCTCTCGCTCAAGTTGTGAGATTGCTTCATTTGGAAGCATGAAAAAGTCGCCACTAATGACAATTTCATTCACTTTTTCATCTACAATCTCTACTGTGGTTCTAATAAGACCACCAGGGGTCTTGAAGTTAGAAGTTCCTACAGAAGCTGTAGCTGAGATCTTGACGATTCTTGCATCAGTTAATCGACCACCACGTCTCCAATGAAGCCACTCATCTGAGAGATACTTAGGTCGTAGTTCAGCCATTCGTCCTTTCTCCCAATTGGTGAGGTTCCCACGAATGAGTTCAATGTCAAGGGTTTCTTCGTAGAGTCGAATAAGATCCTCTTTCACTTCTGTTCTATCTGGCATTGAGCCTGTTTCAAGCAGGATAGTGCTCATTCTTTCACGTAGACTCTTTGCAATCTTATCCCTAAACTTCTCATCTGGTACTTTCAACACTTTAACCATCATGTCAAAGTTGAAGTCAAAGATTATGTTTCCAGTGAGGATCCGCGCATCCCCCACATCGCCAGCTCCATTTCCAGAAACTTTCTTTCCGTTAGCGATGAGGTCGTTTACTGGCTTGAACTCAGCTGGAATTCCGAGATTTCTATACGCCTGTACTGGAGCCTCTAGGAATTTCCGGTAATAATCATCAATTTTCTTGGGAGTTGTAGGACTATCAATTCTACCAATCAATTGGTAGAACATCTGACCTTCATCGAGATACACTCCGCCACCACCAATCACTCTACGGGTGAAGAAAATGTCATTCTCTCGGCAGAACTTGGTGTCAATATCTGCATCAATCTCCTGAAAGTGTCCGAGGCTTACAAGTGGTTTTGCAGGCCAGCAGATAATCAACGTATTTTCTGATTCACCTTCAGTAATGCCCTGGGCTATCATATCATAGATTGTCTGTGTTTCCAAGGGATCAATTGCCCCAATATCAAGAAGTCTCCAGCTTTCGAGTGGCATGGATTCGCACCATTTTTTGTGTCTTATAATCGTATCCACTGTGCAGATTTTTACGCCTAGATAACAATGCTTAATTTTCCTCAATCTAGTTTTGTGATTGATATTGATGATTGAAGCCATAGCGTTAACGAGGAAATTCAGTGAGTTCATAGCTGTTGACAGACTCTCCTTTCAGGTAAGACCTGGCGAGATATACGGACTTCTGGGTCCCAATGGTTCGGGAAAAACCACAACAATGAGAATGCTTCTAGGGCTTCTAAAACCAACCATGGGAACTGCCCGTATCAACGGATTTGATGTTCTAGAGAACACTGTTGAAGCAAAACGCTTCATAGGCTTTGTACCCGAGGAAGCTGTTCTTCCTGATCGACTCACTGGGTGGGAATACATCAACTACGTTGGTGATATTTGGAGAGTTCCTCGCGGCTCTGAGCGAGATGAGGAGATTGATGAACTCCTGACATTACTTGATATCAAAGATGCAAGTGATGATCTCATAGAAACCTACTCTAAGGGAATGGCTAGAAAGATAGGTATCGTTGCAGCACTCATTCACACACCTAAGGTACTGATTCTTGATGAAGTGCAAGCTGGAATCGATCCACGCGGTGCTGCCACTATCAAAGAGATACTTATTGGTCTTCGTGACCGTGGTACTACAATCCTGATGTCTACTCATGTGCTTGAAATTGCTGAACGTATGTGTGATAGAATTGGAATAATTGACAAGGGCAAAATGATAGCTGAAGGCACAATGGCAGAATTGCGATTGAAGGCAAAGGGTCAGCAGTCACTAGAAGACATCTTCTTAGATTTGACAGGCGGTCCTGATATGCAGAGAATTGCTGCATTTCTGGGTGAAGACTCTTGATTGAGGATCTTCTAATCCTGTTGAAGCATGATCTTACTGGGACAGTCAGGATTAGGAATGTGAAAGGAAAGCGTAGTGAGCAAAGGAGTGCCTGGCGTAGGTATTCTCGTTATTTTGCTGCTATAGCGGTTGCAATAGTAATCCTCTTGGGTATTCTCTTCATGTCGGACCTTCTGGGATGGGAGTTCTTCCAAGCAGTACTAATTGACAATATTGAATTTGGTTCTACAATCTTCAATTTCATTATCATAATGTCTTTCATGGGTTCCATTGCGATCAGCGTTACTACTGTGGGTAATTCATCAAGAATGGAATACTTGATGACCATGCCAATTACATTGAAGACTTTGTTCCTTGAGAAGACGATTGTAATTATCTTCTACAATGCTATGCTCTATCTCGTTATTGGTACTCCCATCATCATCGGGTTTGCGTTAGCCTCAGGTTCTTCAATTGCACTCTTCTCAATTCCTATCTTTATCATAATGCTTCTAGCTAATGTTACTCTTGGAGTTTCACTCGGAGGACTGATTGGTCTAGCAATAGCCCGATTCCTAGCTGGTCGTCGTAGGCTAAAACAGGTTGGCTGGTTCTTAGGAACCACAGTTGCTATACTCTTCAGCACGTTCTACTACTTCTCACTCTTTACTTCTGAAGATGGATTTGGTCAGATATTTAGTGTGATATTTGACTTCGCTAGGATGCTTGGTCTATCCTCTGATTTTAGTCCCGGAGGTGCAATGAATGCAGTTTCCTTGAGATTGATTGTGGGACTTCCAATCCATATGACCGATATACTGCTAGCGATTCTTTTCCTGATTATTCCAGCATTCTTCATCTATGCGAATGCCCACTTCAGTGAAGCGGCTCATTATAGTGGATGGCTTGCTAGTGGGTCTAAGAGGTCCTCAAAGGAGGATATACGGATTGCACATACAACTTGGAATCCATCTACCCTTCCACTAATTAAAATGAGTACAACAACTAGTGTATCAATGTGGTATAACACAGCATCCGTTCGACGTGAAGGGAGAGTCCTAGCTAACTATCTTGTGGGTCCACTCAGAATGGTTCTCTTTCTCTTTCTCTTCCTTCTTACACCTGGTGGAGATATAGCTGGTTTTGCACCTTTCATTATCATTTCAGCTATGATTCCCTTTGCAGTTTCATATGGTGTGTATTTTGCAGGTTACGAGCTTGTCTATGAAGGGAAGAACCTGATGAATCTTCAACTTGCTCCAGCAAGCCTTTCTGACTATGTGAAGGGCAAGGTCTTCAGTGCAGTACCATTCACACTGATAGCAATTACAATAGCATCTGTTCTTGTCATTATTGTGGAGCCAACTCTCTGGATCTATATCCCTGCTGTGATGATCTCCAGCATATTTTTGACACTTGCTTCAGGTGGGATTGCTTCCTATTCAGCGGCAACAGGTGGCGATTTCAAGGCAGAGCGGAATATAAGTAGACAACGTGGTTCCGCAGTACAGATGCCAATTAGAAGTATGTGGTCTATGGCTCGAGCTTTTCTTCTTCCCAACATCCTTGGATTTGCTGGTTTGGGCTCAATGCTCGCAGTAGGCATCTTCATTGGACCAATCTATACCTATCTCGCTGTTCCACTCTTTGCTCTGATATGTATCCAGATTATGAGATACTACACAGGAAAGACCGGTAGGAAACTTCAGACCATTGAGGCAACTGAGTATATGTGATCACAATTTGATTTGCCCAATATCCTTACCTGCAGGAACTGTGATATCGCAGTCGAAGTATAGACCTATCATGTTACTCTCTACTTTGACTTTACTAAAATCATCCTGAGGTCCATTTTGAAATTCTACTTCGACCTCACCAGAACGACCGGTCTTGATGTCATAAGTGACATATGTTGCGGTGAGCATTGCCAAGTCATAGTCCTTTCCTGTTACACTAGGAATCATTTTGAGATTGATGTTCGGACCGCTATCGAGCCATTCTCCCTCGTCCTCCAATGTGCATGTTGCCTTTAGTAATGTGACACCATCGCGCTTCGCTGTACCGGTGATAGTATCTCTCTTCCAGTCTAAAGAAATATCAGCTTGTTTCCTCGGATATCCCCAGATTTCTCGACCTGCTGCTTGTGCAACATCCGTGTCTACGTAGTTGTAGGCAAAGTATACACCTACTTCTTCTTCCTTAGTTTCAGGATTGTCAAAGAGACACTGAATCAACATCCCTGCCTCCATGAATGTCCCTGCTTCCTTACAAGGCTGTTCTCCAAACATTATACCTGCAAGTGGCATCTGCGAGGGTCGCAGAGGTTCTGGAAGTAATGCTTGTAAGGACTCTTCTGGGGGATTGAATAATGCTAGGAATAACTTAGCATCAATATAGTGATATGGAGGTCCAGGATACGTTGGTGATAATAATGGTGTACCGATTCCATCTTTCACGCTATTCACCTTCCTTTCTTCTAAACAACCTGACTCTTGAATGTGTCGAGAGCCCACTTTCTCTTCTAATAGGAAGTTGTAGGACGACTTATCCTACAACATTCAATATTAGAGATTGATTTTCTTAAAAATCAGTGGCCAAACAAAAGTTCCCGTTATTGCAGTTAGAAAGTATCGCACAGTACGAAGCAGGAGATAATTCCTGGATCGAACAACATTCAGTATATCTCCTTTCTACAATCACATCAATTTGGCTAAACAAAAAGGTGTCTGTCCATTGACAAAAGCTTATAGTACTGGATCTAGTCTGCAAAGGATAGTAAGAGGTTTTTTGAATGGTCCTTGAAAATCTTGAGCCTAAATCTGTCTGGGAGATTTTTGAATACGTCTTCTCCGTAACTCCTAGGGAATCTAAGAAAGAAGAAAAAATCAGAGCAAAATTGATGTCTTGGATACCCGAACGTGCTAAGTCCTTAGGTATCGATCTTAAGCTCACTGAAGATGAAGCTGGCAATATTCTGGTTAAGAAACCCGCATCATCCGGAATGGAATCTGTTCCTTCTATACTTCTTCAAGGTCACATGGACATGGTATGCGAAACTGATCGTGCAGAAGGATTCGATTTCGATAACAATCCGATTCCTGTGAGAATTCAGGATAATGGTGAATGGGTAGATGCGGATGGTACAACTTTGGGTGCAGATAATGCGATTGGAACTTCAATTGCTATTGCATTATTACTTGATACTGAACTGACACATGGACCTCTAGAACTTCTTATCACCGTGGATGAAGAAACAGGCTTGAACGGAGCCTTCGCCCTAGATATTGAGAAAATGGGCATTGAAAGTAAACTCTTGATTAACGTAGACTCAGGAGACCTCGGAACCATAACTATTGGTTCAGCTGGTGGTGCCGATACCATATTCAAGCGACAGTTGAGTTTGAACCAACCTACAGGAAACCTAACCTTCTTTGAATTGAACGTGTCCGGCCTATTCGGAGGTCACTCAGGAGTAGATATCCACAAGCATCGTGCAAACGCAAACAAGCTGATAGCTCGAATGTTATTTTCTCTCACATTGCAGACAGATGTTTTTCTCTCATCGTGGAATGGTGGCAGTAAACACAATGCAATTACTCGTGAATCTACAGTTAGGTTTGCAATACCCAGTGAGAAACAGAAGGCCACAGATGTTATTCTTGATGAGATTAGTAAAGATATCTTGAGCTACTACAAGAGTGAAGCAAAAGGCGCAGAAATACTAGAACCTGATATTGAAATCAAGTGGGAACCGGTGGAAGGTGCTCCTATCTGTTCAGCAGAAGATTCAGGAACAATCATCTCCTCAATCAACCTCCTCCATCAAGGTCCAATCAGCTTCTCACCAAGTATTGCTGGTCTTGTTGAAACATCAAATAATGTTGCAATTATAGAAACCAAGGATTCAGACATGAAAGTGCAGATGAGCACTCGAAGCAGTATTGATTCGGAGCTTGAAGAATTCAGGAAGAAGTTGGCTTCTCTTGGCCACTTGACTGGTTGGGAAGTCATTCAAAAAACACCATATCCTGGATGGACTCCTGAGCCAAAGAGTCCATTTACATCATTCTTTAGCTCTCATTATGAGAAGTTTGTGGATAATGTGAAGATAGAAGCAATCCATGCAGGTCTAGAGTGTGGTATCATTGGTTCAAAAATATCTGGGATACAAATGGTTGCGCTTGGGCCCACTGAAAAAGACTTACACACTCCTGATGAGAAAGTCTTGATCTCGGATATTATAGTCGTCTATGAACTACTTGTATCAGTAATCAAAGATATTTCGAATCTTCAATTGTGAGGCTCAAGCGAAACCATCTATTCCGAGAATCTTAAGCTTCTCTTGTGGTGGTTTCCCTGTCTTCCTATCCCACCCTCTAAATTCATACCACGTATTCAATTGTGCGTCAATATCCGGGACATGACCTTCTGTTGGTCCCTCTAGAGCCGTCATAATGATTGCAGGCATCTTCTCGTTAGATGTATCATATCCGAGCTTTAGATTGAGCAAACGCATCATTGTGAAAATCCTTTCACCCGTCAGAATCATATCTTCTACTGAAATATCCCATCCTGTGACAAGTTGCATGAATTTAGTGAGTTCATTTCCGCTTAATGGATAGAAGTTACATATCACTGTAGAATTTGTTAGACTTCTGAAATGTTGATGTTTTGCTACAATATCAGCTTCGTTGGCGAATCTATCCTCGCTCTCAATATCAAATGACTCATTTGATTGCCCCATTTGTACGTTGTACATGTCAGCACTCATGTGACATGCTCCACGAGGTGAAGTTGCGTATCCGACAGCCATCCCCGAGAAACCTCTGGGATCATGTTGTGGAAACTCAAGACCATTTGCTTGAGCAGCCAGGTCTCCAAAACCAAATTTTTCACCGAATTCAAGAGCGCCTTCTGCCATGAGGTCTCCAATACCTTCTCTGTTGGCTATCTTATTTGCAAAAGCTATTACTGAATCAACCTCTCCCCATTCAGGTGCTATCCCATCTAGGTCTTCAGCTGTGATTTTTCCTTCCTTATACAGGTAGTACGCAAAGGCAATTACATTTCCTCCAGAGATTGTATCAAATCCAAGAAGGTCAATGATTCTATTCGCATAAGCTACTGACTCAACATCATTATTGAGTATGAGGGAACCTATGGTCCCTGTTACTTCAAGTTCTGGCCCAGCGAATTTGGCCATCTTGTATTTTCCTTTAGGAATTTCAACTATCCTACCACAACCAATCGGACACCGATAGCATGCAGTCTTTCCAACCAGAATAGTTTCCTTTACAGTTGTGCCGCTAAGACTGTAGGTGTCAAATTCACCGACTTGATAATATCCTGCAGGAAATGAACCATACATCATACTACCCATGTCTGTGTAACCTGCTGTTCCCAAGTCCGAGTACATGCGGAATGTTGGGTCTTCTTTCAAGTCTGCATTAAGTTCGATAGCGTACGCAAGAAGCTCGTCCGTTTTAGCCACTGGAACCTTTCTATCAGATCCATGGATTACAATCGCTTTGAGTTTCTTTGAGCCCATAACCGCTCCTTGACCAGTCCTACCTGCGGCCCGAAAATGATCAATAATGATACTTGCGTACTTTACTAGATTCTCGCCTGCTATTCCGATTCGTGCTACTCCTGCATTCCGATGACCAGTTTCTTTCTTGAGTATCTCCCATGTTTCTTCGGTATCTTTGCCCCAAAGATGGGATGCATCTTGTATTTTTACTTCTGAGTCTTCGATGAGAATGTAGCAGGGTTTTTCGGAAACTCCTGTGATGATGATTCCATCATAACCTGCAAATTTCAGATCTGCTCCAAGATGTCCTCCTACTGTGCTGTAACCAAAAAGTCCAGTCTTCGGAGACTTCGAACAGAATGTCGATTTACCACTTGTAGGGACACTCGTACCAGTGAATGGTCCAGTTAGGAACATCAAAGGATTATCTGGACCCAGTGGATCTGTATTGGCATCAACCATATCATAGAGCAGCCGAGCTCCCAGACCTGCTCCTCCGATAAACTGCTTCAGTATATTTTCATCTAGAGATTCAACAGAAGTTACTCCAGACGTCAGATTGACATTGAGGATTTTACCTCGATAACCGTTCACTCATAATCCCCCTCAGAAGTCTACTCTTTTGCCATCAAACATATACTCGTACAACTTTCGAATCTCATTGCTGTCAGTATTTCGTGGATTCATGGTTAGACTAGAATCCATCATTGCAAATTCCACAAGTTTTTCTAAACCTGCTTTGAAGTCCTTTTTCTTGACACCAGCTTCCTTGAAGCTAGTCGGACTTCCAATCTTTGTCATCAGTTCTCTAATAACCTCTGCAAATTTCATCGAGGTCGCTACATCATCCTTTTCTCTAATTCCTATGAGACTTGCAAGTTCAGAATATTGAGATGCTGCTTCTTCACTCTCCGTACAATTAAACTCGATAGTGTAAGGTAGTGCCATACCTACTGAGAGTCCATGGTGAGTTCTTAGAACTGACCCCATGCTATGCCCTAGTGAGTGTGCCAGGGCAGCTTGCGAATTGCCAAATGACATTCCTGCAAGGCATGCTGCCACAAGCATCTTCTCTCGTGCTTCTAGGTCTGTGAGATCCTCCATTGATTTTGGAAGCCACTCGAATACCATCTTCACAGCCTGCAATGAGCTGCCATCTGAGAAATCATTCTTCCACACTGATACATAGCCTTCGATGGCATGGGTAAGTGCATCCATTCCAGTATAAGCTGTTAGTTCTTTTGGTAGACCAACTACGAATTCTGGATCCAGGATTGCTATGTCTGGAGTTAACTCAGGATTGATAGTTGCGAATTTCCGACCTGTTTCATCATCACGTATCACGATTGCTTTAGTGGCCTCTGAACCTGTTCCAGTGGTTGTTGGGATACAGATGAGCCTGGCCTTGGCTCTAAGACCAAGTTCTTCAAAGGGTGTTAGGGCGTCCAACTCCACATCGGGTTTTTCGTAAAGAACCCAGGCGGCTTTTGCAGTGTCCATGACACTTCCACCACCAACAGCTATAATCCAATCTGCACCAAATGCCTTCAACGCACCTGCTGCCTCCTTCACCGTGGAAACCTTTGGGTCTGGTACTGCACCATCCCAAATCGCGGTTGCCCACTGGTTACTGCACAACACGTCAGAAACCTTCTCAGCAAGCCCCAATTCATTGACGACCTTGTCAGTAATTATTAGTGCTCTCTTTCCTACGAGCTGCTCAAGCTCGCTTAGTGCATCATCGCCAAACACAATCTTAGGTACTGCGAACCACCAAACCATATCCATTACTCCTAATCACTAGTTGATATAGATGTGGGATGGTAACAGCTACAAAAGACTTACTCAATACTGGACATTCCTCAGAAGGTTCGTTTGGGTAGTCTTGTACGTTTTGGACAACGGAATGGTATGATAATCCCTCCTCTTATAACCTAAATCTTACACTTTGGTGAGTGAACCTCAAATGTAAGAAATTTCTATGTTCCACCCTTCTCTTGCCAGTGTCACCACCATCCAGTATTTTCGAAAAAATACTAAACTTAGCAAGAGCTTTGTCAACATTCATTGGGATGGGATCCCTCCTGAAGACCTGGCTTCCTTCTCCTGTTTAAATGCTGAAGCATCACTTCCAGCAACAGAGAGCGTTTCCACAGTTCTTACCACGGCGGGGTCATTATCACTCTCACCAATCCCATCACTGAAACTGACAAGGTCCGATTGGACAAAGTGAACAGCCGCGGACTCCCCAGAACTTGATGCTGGTTCCTTCTTGGAGAGTAAGGACTTCCCTCTGAAAGAAGGCTTCTTCTTTCGGGCTTTCAGTGGTGCACGTCGATTAGTTGTTCCATGAACAACTGACCTAGTCCACATACCTAGTCCTTTCATAATATTCTATATTGATATGAGTATATTAGCTCATACAATTATTGGCATGAAAAAAAATCACTAGATCACAGAAAGAGAGAGAAGGAACTTAGTGGGAGTGTTGTCAACATGAATAGGGGGCTTTAATTGCAGTTACTTCATTTTCAACAGTGACAAAACCTGCTACCCCCAATGGAGAAGCTTAGAGCTCTCGGAATCGATTGTTTCATTTGAACTTCACAATTGAAGATTCAGTATTCAAAGAAATTCTTCTGCCAGTTCAAAATTAAGAACGAAGAACCTTCTGCGGCATTGATTTTAGAATCTCTGATGCATCTTCAATTATTCTCTGAATGAGATCCTCTGTTTTAGGTAAATCATCTATCCTGCCCACTACCTCCCCTCCAAACATCAATGCAGTGTCCGATTTTCCATCAATCAAATCATCAAATCCAGTCCGTTCCAATTCCAGTATTTCTTCATTCGTTTCAACAGGCTCTCCAAGGAAAAAGTTGGGTATGTCCTTTAGCGTTCTCTTCACAATATCTTCTGCTCTTGTATTTCTCAGGAATCTCATGGGACCAAAGAGTCCTCTACCAACGAGAGTGTCTCGTTCTTCTCTCTCGATGATTGCCTTTTTCCATGTTGGTTCGAAGTCGCTCTCCTGTGTAGCTATGAATCGAGTCCCAATTTGCACCCCTACAGCTCCTAGACAGAATGCAGCAGCTAGACCCTGGCCATCACAGAAGCCTCCCGCACCTACGACTGGTACTTTGACTGCTTTTGCAACTGCTGGAATTAGAACCATAGAATGAACTGGGTCCCAAGAAACATGTGCTCCTCCCTCATGTCCAGATGCAACGATGATATCAACACCTGCTGCTTCAGCTTTCTTAGCCGTATAAACCGAAGGCACAATATGAACCCAGATGAAGCCCTCTTTTTTAACAACCGACCAGGGTTTTGGATTTCCTGCTGAAGTTATGACGACCCGTAGAGACCGCTCAATATCAGAATCTGCCTTGCAGGCTTCTATTGTTTCTCTCATGAACATCTCTGATGCAAAAATGAACTCTGCTGCCACTGGAATATTGACTCCAAACACACCGTTGGAGGACTTTGTGTCCTTTGTGACCGCCTCTATTGATTTACGAAGAATTACAGGTGGTGGGTCTGTTCCAAATACTCGGAGAGCATCAATTGGTGCTGCGTCTGGAAGAAGTGTCGCAGCCATTCCAATGGTACTAATAACTCCAAGAGCACCAGCGTTTGAAACTGCAGTGGCCAGTGACTCTGTTTTGTATGGTCCCATTCCTCCTTGAAGGATTGGATGTTCAATTCCTACTATATCGCAGAGTTCAGTGTGAAGAAGAGGCATAGCTTCTGCAATTCACGAACCACGATTTAAGTCTCTATCCACAATTGATTAGTACGAAAATAATGGCTTAGAGAACACTTCCCCTTTTCCATCCTCTGCAGACCTTCTTTCAATGTCTACGTTTTTCATATAGCTTCGGTAGTTCTTAGGATGGTGGAGCATGAGAAGATTCCTTACGGTGGAATAGTATTGGAGCGCGCTCTCCGTATTTTGGTTTAAAATAGATATTCTAGCAAGATTCCAGAACGCGGTTATCGAATCACGATTCAGTCGAATTGCATCGTGAATAAACTTGGTTGCATTGTCTATCTGGTCCAATCCAAATGCCTTGAGTCCTAGAGCTAATTGCTTGTTTGACATAATTTCAAGTCCAACACTTGAGAAGAAGTCATTGTTTCCGTAATTCTGAATTTTCTTTGATGTATTCGTAATTTCATCAATAGCACTCTGATCCTTAGCTATGAACTTGCCAACAATCTGTTTTCCCAATTTTAAAACAGATGCATATGATTCGCTCTGTTCTCCTGGGCGGATTGGCAATTCGCTGAAGATATGCATCAACACATTCACAAAATTCATGGAATCAAGTTTCTCTAAAGTTTCAACATAATCCCTTATTTCATCCTGAGTGGTTAACTCTGATTCGCTTATACAATCTAAGAAAACCCTTCCAATTTTAGGAGAACAAATAGATGAAGCTTCAACGATTGTTTTGAGATATCTTTCTCCAAGAGTTGTTCCTGCATTTAGAGTCAATTGAACTAGATCTTGAATGAGTACTTCCTTTTCAATGACTTCTACTTGATGTTCCAGGTTCACCTGTTTTTCTTCAACAAGTGCTTTCCTGAATTGACTTATGACTTGATAAACTCTAGAATTGCCTTTTTTGCACGTAGCCCTAAGGGATGGGTGAATCGATTTTGGTTTGAGTTGTACTATCTCAATATCAATAAATCCCGCTTCATGTAACATTCGTTCTAAGAGTTCTTTTGGGAATCCATATTTGTGAGACATCCCCGGCATATCAAGTCCATAAATCCAATTCATGATCATCTTTCGATTGTTCTCATCGCCTTTGATGAAAGATTTGAACGAACTAACTAGGTCTGGAGTTTCAAGAAGAAACGACCCTCCTTGTTTCAACACCCTGTAGATCTCACTCAGAGCGTAGATACTCTTTGCAGCACCGAGATGCTCCAGTAGTTGAATACAATCAACATGCGAAAATGACTGATTATCAAATTCAAGATGAGTCACCGACATCATTTGATCTGCGACTGTCTTGTCATAAGCATCTACATTCACATACCCTTTCTTGTATTCGAGCCCACACCCAATATTGAGTTTCAACGATATTCACCTAGGTTACTGACATAGTAAGACTATGACTCGAAAAATCTTGAGGTCGAATAGTTCCATAGAACGTACCCGGTGTATATGTTGAAATCGGGAATGATTCGGGACTGAGAACATACCATAGGAGCAGGACGCTAACAACCACAAGAATTGAAATTAATATTGATGGGATGAATAATGATTTTCGGTCTTTACTTGTAATTTCCTGATTTGCCATTGGTGCGTCAATCGCAGCACTGATCTCGTTTCTTTGAAGACCGACAGACTCTCCGAGTTTGGTAATTTTATCTAATTGCACTTTTGTAGGACTTGGTTTCCTAGTAACAAGCTCAAGTTGTGCGAATATACTCCGCGGTAGATATGGTTTCATGATCCTTAACTTTGGCCACAAAATACGAAGTTTAATCCATTCCAATTCTACACACCCACTATGTATACTGTTTTTTCTTCAGATAAAAACTTTGGATACAGTAATTATGCACTATTTGTGAAATCGTTTGGACTAATACTCCCATATTTTGTTCCTGGAGTGTACGTGAATGTAGGAGTTGGTTCAAAGAAATGTAGATTATTCAAAAGTAGTGCAAGTCCAACACTAATGCAGACTACAACAATGATGCTTACGAGAACACCGAAGAGAGTGACTTTTCCCCGACTAACTGAATCCATGTTATCGATTGGAAGATTAGTCGCTGCAACGATTTCATTCTTTTTCAACCCCAGTGAAGCACCCAAACGTTCCATGTTGGCGATTTGCTTCTTCGTTATGACCTCCGGATACAGAACTTTGTCTACAGTACTTCGCAATTTTACAGGAAAATGCATCCGTATTTTTCTATACCCGTAATCTACATTACCGAAACTACTCCACCTCATCGATTTCACATACATCTATACTATCACTTCTACTCTTAAAAACTTTAGAATTCGCGTATCTACGATTTCATGGATTTCTCAATGTGTCGAGTACAATACGGATCTTGATGAAGATCTCCAGTCATACTATATGAAACCGCAGAACACCCTCCACCGCACCTTTCCTTGAAACCACATGGTCTACATTGTGCTTTGATATCCTCTTTCTTGTAGTGTCTGGAATAAACAAAAGAACCATCATCATTCCATATGTCCTGCAAGGTTCGAGACCTGACATTTCCTTCTATGAAATCATCTCCAAGAGCTAAACATCCTAGAATGTTCCCGTTACTCTGTATTCCAAGAATAGAGATACCTGCTTGACAACCCTGCCAGTCTTTGACTTGAAGCTCGGGAAGTATGTTGGAGAAATACCCCATATCGTGGGCTCCTGCAACAAGAATCTCTTTCGAGTACAACTTTCTTGTAGATGCAATGAACATGGCTACAGAATAGTATTCCTCCGGAGAAAGAACATGATGACGCTCCAATCTTCCAAATGGGGATGCCATTTGAATTTGCCAGGCAACACCAATCCCTCTCAAGTAATCACGTATCTTTACGAGCTGATTGAGATTTAATTTGTGAACTGTTGTAATCACTGTTGTAGGAAGCCCGAGAGACGCATATCGTTCTAGAGCTTGTGTAGCTCTCTTGAAAGACCCATCAACTCCTCTAATCATATCGTGAACTGAGGCTTCTCCTCCATCCAAGCTTATAGTGACACATTCGGGAGACAAATCAACAATCTGCTCTGTAACCTTATCATTTTGTCCTAACCAACCATTTGTGATTATTGAGAGTTCCATTCCTAGGTCATGAATACGCTCTGAGATATCGACCCAATCTGTTCGAAGGAGAGGTTCTCCTCCCATGAGTGCAACACCTTTACAGTCTATGTCTTTCAAGGAATCGCATAGGTCGAATGCTTCTTCCGTTGAGAGCTCGTCTGAACGTTTCTTTCCAGCTGCAGAACCACAATGGATACAGTTCAGGTTACAAGTTAATGTGATCTCCCAGACTGCACATCCTGGTCCCAGTCTCTTCTTTTCCCTACTCCTCCATCTCACTACCCGTCCACTCCACTAAAGAAGAATCTCTTGGTTTGGTAGATCACTCGTCTGGATACTTTGTCGGAATCTCTCTCGTGGTTGCAACAAGCTCCATTGCTGCCTTAGTATAACGCATTACTTTACCCATATCGCCCACTAGTTTGAACTTCCGAGCCATGATACCCTTGATTGGGTCTATCTTGCCCTCGAAGAGCAACTTCCAATTTTTCAAGGGTCCAGCATAGGTAAACTCTGCTGTATCATCTGGACCTGCCATTCTTGCTGACCTGCACTTTCCATGCCATAGGTCTAAGTAAAATCTAATAGTTTCTTTGATAGATTCTCCATCTGCATCTATCTGGAAGATAAAGTCACCTTCCCATGTTTTTGCTGCGTCCTCATATCTGGGGTTGTTGTTGAGGGCTTCAAGGTATTTCGCTATCCACTCATCAGAGGGAAAATCTAGTTTCTCAGTCATCAGTAATAGTCTCCAGTGAGATACACTAAGATTGGTGAAAGAAAAGGATTCCGACTTATTATTCATCCTTTCAAACTAAGTAATGTACTAGGTTCTACTAACTCAAGCTCTAAATCTGATGCCAATTTTCTCTGGTAGTCGAGCTGCCCTACGGTTTCCAAAGAATGAGAATCACTTCCAAGAGAGAAAACACAACCACAGTCTTTTGCTAATTCAAAGAATTCAGTATGTTCAGGTCTATACCTTCCATTTAGTTCGATAGCAATTCCAGTGTCTGCTATAGCTTGAGCGACTACACGACCGTCTTCTTCACGATATGAAGACAAATATCCATCCCAGTGTCCCAATATTTGGAACTGAGGATTCTGAAGAGCCTTGATGAGTGCAGATGCCCAGGTTGTAGAGTCTGATACCCAATGAAAAGACCCAATTATAATATCGAACTGGTCAAGACCACCTGCGACCGGTGTAAGACTTCCATTTGATTGAATATTTATCTCTGCCCCCTCAAGGATTACAATTTTGGGATAGTCAGCTCTAGCAGTTTCAATCTCGGTGCGGCGATTCTCAATGATGTTCTTCCCACCTCTTTGAGAACCTACTGATGGCCAGAAGTGGTCTACGATTGCTATTGTTTCAAGCCGTAACCTGTTCGCTCGTAGGACAATTTCGCTGATTTCAGCATATCCATCTGAATGGGATGAATGGATGTGAAGGTCATAGCGAGTGGCAATCATTATGAGTTATCGCGAAACTATTTCCAATTTAACTTAATCTCTTTGTTCATTCCTTCAAAGCCTAGTTCTTTTATGGAGCGACATTATGAGTCAGACTGGGTATTCTAATGACACAGTCAGAGAGATCTTGGAATTTGTCAGTACTAGTTGATGGAGCACCAGCTGAAAAAGTTAAAGAATTACTTGATTCGATGGCAACAAGGGCTAAAGCTTTCAGCGAAGAACACGTGAACAAGATTTCATCTATGTCCGCAGCCAACATCAAAGAGATGCTTGACTCACTTCAGAATTTTCAGGTCGAATTCAGCGATGCTCTCAGTTATGGTAGATTACGATTTAGAGCTGATACGACAAATAAAGAATCCAGTCAAATCAATGGTTGGTCACATCAAACTATGAGCACTATTGGACAGGAATTGAAATCCATCGATCTTAATCTTGGACGTCTACTATCAGAGAAATCCGAGCTTATACAGGATCCCGAACTATCTGAATTCAAGCACTATCTTGAACGATTGTACCATGCTTCACGCTTTCATCTCACTGAAGGAGAAGAGAAGGCTATCATCCAGAAGGATTTGAATGGTATACGCTTATTCTCACAACTTCGAGAATCGTGGGTATCTGAGAAGACCTTTGATGTTGAGATTGAAGGTGAAAAGAAGACTCTGACCTACAATGAGCTGAGCTCTCTACGGATGAACCCAAATCGCGATATTCGACGTATGGCAACAGAAACCCTCTACAAGAGTTACTCTGACGATAAACTACTCCATGCAACTGCACTCAGAGCTATTTGTGCAGATCACACAGCAATGGTAAAATTACGTGGACACCCCTCTCCAATGACTCAGAGCTTACTGGATCAAGACGTAGATGAAAAGGCAATCGATACACTCCTTTCAGTTATCGAAAACACCTCAGACAAATTTAGGGAGTTCTTGAAATTAAAAGCAAAGATGATGGGAGTTGATTCATTAGAAGGAAATGATGTCATTGCTCCGATAACTGAGAATCCCGTTTGGCGTTTCAGTTGGGAAGAAGCGCGTGAAATTGTAGTTGAATCATTTGCATCCTTCGATTCCGAGTTTGGTACTGTGGTAGAAAATATGTTCGTCAATGAACGGATTGATTCTGCAAATCGTAGAGGAAAAACCTCCGGTGCCTTTTGCGCTCGGCATGGCAAAGCTAAGAGTTCCTTTGTATTCACTTCTTACAATGAAACGATGACTGACCTCAACACTCTGGCACATGAATTAGGTCATGCTGTGCAGGGCCACATCACATATCATGCACAGGCTCCATTGAACTGGAGAACATCTTCTTGTCTTGCTGAGATGGGTTCGATATTCGGAGAACTTCTCTTAACCGATAAGATCCTCTCGATGTCTGAATCAAAAGAACAGAAGATAGAGATTCTTTCTACTTTGTTAAACAATTTCTTCTACACAGTCTATTATGTCGGTCTTCGCGCTTTGTTCGAGAAGAGCATTTACGCTGCAATTGAAGAAGGAAAGTTGATTGATGCTGAAACTGCATGCAATCTTTGGGATGCCGCCAAGAGGAGAGTTTTTGCTGATAGTGTTGAATGGAATGACTATATGGAGTTTGAATGGGCTCGTATTCCTCACCACTTCATGCCAAACTTCAGATTCTATAACTATTCATACTCTTTTGCCCAGATGCTTGTTTTCGCCCTCTATGAGGTTTACAAGCAGGAAGGTTCTGAATTCATCAGTAGATTCAGAGACCTCTTGGGTAGAGGAGGTACAAAGGATGTCAGAGATAACCTGTTAGATTTTGGCTTCGATATTAATGACCCCACTTTCTGGGAATTGGGAGCTAAGCAGGCTAATCGTTTCCTTGAAGAACTGAAAGCCCTATTGTAGTCGTATTGATGAATGATTCATAATGGTCAACTGCATTTGCTTTTCATTTTCACCAGACGTTAACCTTTGATATTTCAATTACATGTAACCCTAGTGAAGCCCTTTAATCCATTTTAATCCATTAAATCCCTGTTTTCATTGTGACATCTTACAATTTCACAATATTTTTATCAAACGTTTGACGGAAGGCTATGTTTGGCACTCACCAAACGATTTATATACGATTAGCGCTAAGTTTGATATGTGTCAAACGTTTGATAAGTCACAAGTCGAAGCGTTTGATGAACCTTTATACGGTGTATACAATGTCTACAACTTTCAGAACAATACTCGACGACATGAAGACTAGCCTCAGACAGGCTTCAGGAAGTGCATTGAGCTACTTCCTAGCTAATTTGGGCATGGTCATTGTCGTTTCAATTCTAGCGATGTTGATTGCTGCTCCTATTGCAATTGTTGCATGGGTAGCATTAGCACCAATATCCGAAGTAACAATGATAGCTATGGGCGACTGGGCAATAGCTAATCCCCTAGTCCTCGGTGGAATAGGTGTCCTTGTACTGATTCCTTTCATTTCGCTGTTCCTTGTTGTCAGTGGTTCAATCTATGGAATGAGCTATGACCTGGTAACAACTGGCGAAACAAAGGCGGAAGCAGCTTTCTCCTATCTCAAGCGCAAGTTCCTAACTTTCATGGGAACCGGTGCAATCCTCACAATCGTTATTTTGCTTCCTCCCGCATTAGTCTGGGGTCTAACATCATATGCAATGGGTTACACTATTACTGCAGCCCTCTCTACTCTACTGACGATCTTCACCTTTGTGTGGGTCTTCATTACAATTGGATATACTTCCATGGTATTTCCAGCAGTTGTAAGTGGTAAGGGTGTTCAAGCAGCTTTCAAGGAATCCTTTTCGCTAGCCACCAAGTACTTTGATCGAATCTTTGGTGTCCTGACTGCAATAGTGCTTCTCCTCGCGGCTACCTTTGGTCCCGTGGTCTTTGTAGGTCTAGCAATACCAGCGTTTATTGCACCCGGTGTACCAATGATGCCTTTTGCACTCATTCCAGCTGTGGCAGGTGTCATGCTATGGACCGTAGTTTCAGTCTTTCTCTGGCTCTTCCTATTCTTACCAATGGTAAGGATTACTTGGGTCCGGGTCTACCAGGAACTCACTGGTGGTACGATTGCATTACAGACTGCAGTAGTACCAATCGTCTAAGTGTAATGAACATGAGAGTGTCTTTATAGGGAAACTTTGAAGACGCTCTCCTCTATCTTTCTAGGTGTGAAAAAAAAATGGAAAATGCGAACTTTCAAATAATTCTTGAAGACTTGAAGATCAGCTTCAAGTTCGCAGTAAAGAACGTCATCTCTTACCTCCTCGCGATATTTGGTGTTCTCATAGTATCTGGTATTCTACTCGTTGTAGTAGCTACCCTGATCTTCATTCCCCTATTCTTTGTAATTGGTGGTTTTGAAAATCTAATTATGTACTTTGAATCGTTTGGTTCGATAGATGATATTGGGGTCACAAACATTGCTTTGGGCGCAATTCTGTTTGGGCTTCCCTTTCTAGCTCCTATCTTTGTAGCCTTCGGTGCCATGTTTGGTATGGGTCGTGAAATCGTGGAGAGTGAAGGAACAAGTGCAGAAGGAGTCTTCGTTTGGTATAAGAAGAAATTCTTCTCTTTGGCAGGAGGTGGAATGATTCTCTTCCTTGTTGTGCTAGGTCCTTTGATACTTGCATTAATTGGAGGGACTGCAATCTACGGTTCGCAATTCTTGAACATCGGCCTCATGCATGCTGGACCATCAGGTATGGTCAATCCAGTAATTTTAGGTTTGCTGCTAATCTGGTTTGCAATAAGTACTGGCCTCTTATCGATGCTTTTCCCATCAATAATTGATGGATATTCAGTATTTGAATCTACTAAGAGATCAATACGGATGAGCATCAAATACTTTGACCGTGTTTTTGGAGTTTGGATTACATTCTTGCTAATCTTGGGTGCTATCTTCCTACCAATCATTGCGGCACCATTAGCAGTTGGTATAGGTGATGTTGGAATTGGAATCATGATGGTATACAC
>JAUWOU010000229.1 GCA_030612005.1 Candidatus Thorarchaeota archaeon
CTACTTAGAATCACTTCTTAAAGTCACTCTAGATGTCGTGGAAACAAATGTCAAGGAGAATGTGGCATTACAGATTGCTAAGTAATCATCTGACTAATGAAGAAGTTTTAGCCGTACGAAGTTAGTGATAATTACCACTCGTGTCCTATTTCAAGAATCTCGAATTCACTTTCGTAAAGACCAGGAATACTTTCTATTGTACGTCTGATGTCAGGTTCTTTATCCCTGATTTTATCAGCTGAGAAGTATACTTCGTAGATGCATCGATTCTCCTCAAAACAGAATCCTGTAGTAAATAATACTTTGAGATCATGATGCTTGAAGAGCTGGGTCATAGTCTGCATCAATGCAGGGTTGACTTTTTCAACCTCTAGACGTACTCTTGCCCCACCTTCTTTCATCATTGGAATAAGTCGAACCTCGCCTGATCTCTCAAAATAGATAACCATGGCGGCCTTCATTCCTTCAAGTTCTGCATTCTTGAAGAAATCCTCTGGAAGGTTAATTTCTCTCTTCTTATGAACGTCAGCAATCATTCCCTTTGTCAGTCCGGCCACGCGTATCGCCTCTTACCTATAATAATGCAACTGAGTAATTGGAGTATTTGTATCTTCGTGCGCGCTACTATTAGATGTTTCTGGGTCGGTTTCTAATAAAAATGCACCTAAATCTGCTGATATCTTACCGTTCATTGTAAGTTGCACAATCTTAGACACCAGAGTGAAGTGCTTCCAGAAGCGGCACTGGAGGGACTCTGCGAGGTCAGAAAACGTGTCTGATCAACCTCACACTAGGGTTGAAGTATTCTGATATATAAAGACCTACAAGTTATTGTTCTTTCTTCAAACATATATTGAGGGGATGTCCAACTTTGACCTGTCAGCAGAAACCCATAAAACAAATCCCCTTTCTATTGTTATTGTACTATAACGGTGAAGTGAAAGAAATGGCTAAGGAAGGCGGAATCTACGTTTGTGACATCTGTCAACAAGTAATCGAAGTTAAGAAATCTGGAGCAGGGACATTGGTTTGTTGTAATGAGCCTATGAGGCTTTTCGAGGACGAGTAAAGCTTTCGAACCTAAGTTCGCCTCGCGACACTTGACAAGATTTATATTCCCTCTGAATGGGCGGAGCAAAGTTACGGGGTATGTATTCAAAACCCATATCTTACAATTGTGAGTGAACTGCAAGAGACTTCTGTGTTCCACCTTTCTCACGACTGCTGTCGCCAGCATCTGAAAGACCGGAGTCTTTCAAAGTGTCGCGAGCTTTGCCCCTCTTCATTGGAACATCGTTCCTCTGATGGGACCCGGTTTCTGTCCGCTGCACAATCTCACACTCACCAGATGGTGTGATAACAGGCGGTATTTCCACAGCATTTACCATGGCAGGGTCTTCACTCCTCGCAATCTCCACAAGTGAAGTCTGGTCATACGAGTCGGCCACGGACTCCCCTTTGGAAGCTGGTGTCCTCTGGGGGAGTGCGGACTTCCCATGAGAAGATGGTTTCTTCCTCCGGGCTTTCAGTATGGCTCTATCTCTAGGAGTGAACCACATCCCTAGTCCGTTCATAATGTTCTATGGTCATGTGAGTATATGAACTCATATGAAAATATGATATTTGAAGAAACGCCATCTAACATGGACTGCAGTCAACCATCTAGCTGGGGTCAAGATTCCTGAAGCGTTAAATCGTAGTCGAATGGGATCTCATCTGGAGATTAGAGCTCTCGTTGAAAAGTATGGGTTATCTTTTTAGTGGTAAATCTTACTTATTTTCTTACATTTTGCGGTGCATTACCCGGACATGTTGTTAGAATTTGATTTCGGGCTCTACATATTACTTCAGATTTGTGACCTGAAACCGGCAATCTTGGAATTTATTTAATCCATTCGGCAATGTTTATATCAAACCCACTCGGGCGACATTCTGAATAGGTGTTTTTTATATTGGCTGAAATTGAGCTACTTAGACCTGTTGTGAAGACTAGAGATTTATTGAATCTGCGTGCATACAAGACAACAGAGTTGTTAGAATATGATGACAAATTTGTCATGTATCCCACAAAAGAAAAGGATGGGATGCTTCTCAAGTATGTTATCTGGATTCTAAAAGAATCACGTGTTGTTGGTATTGCTCTTCTTAGAGATCTTACTGGTAAGATGGAAGAGAACGAAGCTCAGCGAGGAATGCTTGTTGGTGGTTCTAGATTTACTCCCGCGGGAAAGAAGTATGCAGCCAGTGCAAGAATTGAGCTTGTTGAGGGTGGATATGCTTCTTTTGACTTGTTTGAACATGAACTAGTACCCAAGCACTGGATTGCAAGTGATGACGAAGTAGAAATGATTTTGAATCATTACAAGATTGAAAAGAAACACCTACCACGGATTACATCAATTGATCCTGCAGTCAAAGTACTAGGTGCAATACCTGGTCACGTTGTCAGAATTGAGCGTGAGAGTCTGACTTCAGGCTCTACATATTACTACAGATTCGTGACCTAAGACAGACAATCTTGGTCTTCTTTTACTCCATTCGGCAATGTTTATATCAAACACACTCGGAAGACATTCTGAATAGGTGTTTTTTATATTGGCTGAAATTGAGATTCCACGTATTGTAGAGAAGACCCGAGCTCTTCTCGCTCTAAGAGGCTTTAGCACATATGAGCTGCTAGAATATGAAGATCGTTTTGTCATGCATCCACAAGGTACGTTAGCTGATGTATCTGTCAAGTATGTCATATGGATTCTCAAAGAAGAACGAGTTGTGGGTGTAGCTATAGTACGTGATTTATTCAAAGAGATGGAAGAAACTGAATCACAGCGAGGAATGCTTGTTGGAGGCAATAGATTCACTCCAGCCGCAAAGAAATATTCAAAGGCATCTAGGATTGAACTGGTTGAAGGTCATTATGCTTCTTTTGACCTGTTTGATCATAACCTCGTACCCTCCCATATAATAGCTGAGCAATCAGAGGTTGATCTTGTTCTTGACCACTATAAAATAGATAAGACTCAGTTACCTCGTATTTACACAAGTGATGCAGCTGCCAAGGTATTGGGCGCACGAGTAGGCCAAATCATTCGAATTGAGAGAGATAGTGAAACTGCTGGAAGGACTTTCTACTATCGCTTAGTTATCGATTCCTAACCTCTTCTATAACACTATAAGACCCATTTGCATCGCTATAAGGAACATCACTACACAAGAGATCAATGGTAATGTGATGTTGTCTGTACCTTTTGGACTAACGAGCTCAACAAGTGTGGCTGTTATTGCACCAATGAAAGCAAGTAGAATCAAGTTCACATAGCCTGCACCTGGTGTGAAAATCGGTGTTGCTAAACTGAAAATACCAAACCACCAGAATGCAATAAGTGCACCAAGGAATCCAAACACAAAGAGGGCAAGACTCCCATGAAGACTCCTCTTAGAACCGAAAATTACTCTGGTGTGATTTGCGCCATACTTCATACCAATCGGTGCACTCATTCCATCGCCAAACATCATGATTTGAATTGCACCCCCAGCTACGAAGAAAATACCTGCATTTCCAGTAAACGTGAAGATTACTGTCAAGATTGTTATTGATACCGCGTACCAAAATGGGCCACGAACACTTCCATGCTCAAGGTCCTCTGGTCTAGCCATTGCTGCAAAGAATCTGCCGAAGCGCTCTGTATTGGCCATACCCAGCATAATAACAAACAATAGAGCTACGATTGATGCGATCCATGGGTGAGGGAAAAATGGGAGAGTCCAGATAGCTGCTCCTGCGAAGAGATGAACTATCTTTCTTGAAATGTCTGGGCTGAGATTCATCTTTCTTCTTCCAACATCTGCAATTGTAAGGATGATTACTGCATAGATTACAGCGATAAAGAAGACAATGATATCTTCGAATACAATAGTGAATTCAACTTGCAAGATAGTTACACCTGACTTGTTCGCGGTGCAAACATAGGAATATATCTATCGGCGGAGTAGAAATTACGTTTCAACGATATTTGATGGTAGTCCTGTTTCTTCTTCGAGACTCTCAATGGCTTTTTTGACCAACTCAGTAAGACCATTTAGGTCATATCCTCTTGCTGAAATCCACACTCTCAATGTCTTTGATGTGCCATATGTCTTGGGCATTGACTTAACGTATACTTCTGGATACTTTTTCATCACAACATCAATTGCTGGAGCGAATGTGGATTCATCATGCATTCCAAATTCTATTACCTGTTCATAGAATTTCTGAGCAACTCGTGTACTTATCCATGGTATGATTGAATCTTTGAAGATAAACTTCAATTCACTTGGAACTCCTGGTAAAGCGAAAATAGTTGAATTAC
>JAUWOU010000238.1 GCA_030612005.1 Candidatus Thorarchaeota archaeon
CTTCTTTGAGGGGTATAGAGGACAACTAGAGTGCACTATAGTGAACCCGAGCCGTTTTCACGGTAGAAAACAGCCTGCCCCGCGAAATCCCATATTGCATTTTTCTATCTCTATTAGATAGGAATTGAAAAGGCACAAAGCGATGTCAAGAGTAGTCAGAGAGTCCTGTGATACACACATTGTTCTATCAAAACGAGCCGAATCACAGTAGGAGTCAGTGAAAATGTTATTTGAAGCATCAATTCTCATTGCGATCTATGCCCTCTGGATTGTGATACTGGTGAATGTGATGATTTCAAGCGAGGAGATTTCCCTCACTATTGCCACATTACCCTTCATTGTGACATTTCCTTTAGCTCTCATTATTTCAGCTATTCTTGAGATAACTGTACCTGGGGTACTCATGGCTGATATTCTTCTTACAATGATAGTTGGTGTGCTTCTATTCATAAGATGGGTAATGGCTATAGTCGGAGAATAGCATAACCTCTGAAGTGACGAAAAAACTGCAAAAGAAATCCTAAGATGTCTACTTTTTCTTGTCCTTGCGTTTGAACTCGGTGTATCCGCAACGACCACAGGCGAACCTGTCAAAGTGCTCAGCCATGAAAGTACCCTTTTCACACCTGGGGCATGATCTTCTGGAAGTTGTGACTTTTCCAGACTTGTCGACTTTGTACATGTTGTGTGCTTTGGGCATTATTTCTCGCCTTCCTTCTTCTTTGATTCATGCCTCTTGACCATATGGTCAAGTGCGATTCTCTTCATCTGTTCAGGGTCTGAGTAGATATGTATCGAACCCTCAGTTACACCAATGCCATAATGGGTGTTCAATGTACTAACTAACACTGCTGCTGCATCTGCATCAAACTGTGCTACAAGCTTGGCACGAATGTCTTCTCTGCTCGGAGTGCTTGCTCCAGCATGGTCGATTTTGAAGGCAATCTCCTTTCTGGCAAGAGGTTTGTTCTCTTTTTCGCTAAGAATCTCAATCTTCATTGGCATCACTTACTGAGAATCAGACCACATCTATTGTGGGTCAGACATCCGATTTTTGGTTATCTAATAAAGCTTTCACAATTGACACTGTTATGAAGTACTAGCGAACCTTCAGAGCATACTTACCTGGTTTGTCAATGTTAAGGCGCGAGGCCACATAGGAAGTCTTCCTGGGGTCCTCATGATCATCTCTACCTGGGAGGATTACAACGATTCCTGTATAGGATGTAGAGAGGTTTGTTCCCTTACAGTTTGGGCACATACTCTCATTAGTCAGGTAGTGACAGGCTTTACAAGCTTTCAACTTTGCTATTTTAATTCCCACCCAGTTACTTCTTCTTTTTCTTCTTGGATTCCCCACGAGCTGCCTTCACATCATCCTCAATCCAAGAGGCATCTGGTCCAATCTTACCAAGAAATGGTTGTCTCATAGTAAGTCCAAGTTTTCCAGATTTATTACCTGATTCAAAGCTAATTGATGTGACCCTTGCACGAACCATATCTCCTTCAGAGAGGGTTCTTCCTGTTTCTTTTCCAAGAAGTGAATTACCCTTGGAGTCTTGAGTGATAAAATCATCACAGATTTGACTCACATGACATAATCCGTCAAGTGGCCCCATTCGGATGAATGCTCCAAAGTCCATGAGTTCCACAACATTGCCCTCTACAAGTTCTCCCCGGAGTGGTTTGAATACGAGAACACGATAAGCCACAGCATGGTATGTTGCACCATCACCTGGTATCAGGCGGCCTTGGCCAATATCATCTATCCCTATGACAGCAATCATGAGACCAATGTCTCTGTCTAAAACATTCTCATGCTGTTTTCGTAGGTGAATCATCGCTGCATCCCCAATTGGTGACCCAAATTGTGAAGGTGGAATACGAACGACATCCTTTACTGTGACTATACTGTACAATTCAAGACGCTCCTAGCCTGACAGGACAAATATTCTCAGAATAATCAGACTCTCGACATGGTCTAGTGTCTGAACCCGACGGCTCAGCAGCAGCACGCTTTGGAAACCATAAAAACATTGTGACATAGTTCATCTTATGGTACCTTGTAATTCAAGACGCTTTTTACCTCTCAGAAAAAGAACTGGAACACCGCGTGCCAGAGAGCGTTCTCGAAGGTCCTTGTCATTGGTTGCAACAACTCCACCTACTGAAAATGCATACTCTAAGACTTGATCATCTACTGGTTTTGTTCTTGATGCTTCATCCAATTCGACAACAGTGCATCTTTCAACAAAATCCAATGCAGTCCTAAACTTGAATTTCTCAGTTCTTACTGCTGCTTCAAGATTTCTCTCAAGTTCTCTAACTACTGATTCAAGAACAATGAACTCTATGTTTCTCTCTATTACTCTCTCCGTTTCAGCAAATATGTCTACACGAAACTGAGCAGGGACCGTTAGGATGTTTGTATCTAGTACGACGATTATGGGCATGTTCAACACCCGCTGTTGTGAACTGGTTGTAATCTAGACTTCAGCATATCCAATCAGACGCCACTTATTCTCTACACGACGACCTAGTGCAATACGCTGTCCCTTTTCAGCAACTACTGGGCGTTTGAGTTCTAATTCTATCTCATCACCATGCAACCTGGTAATCACTCCTACTGTGGGAGCTGTTCCAACAACAAGTACCATGGGTTCTTTTAGTCTTAGATTTTCTACCAGTTTCTTACTCTCAATTCCTACAACTCGCTGCATGAGTACTGGTTTTATCATTAGTTTGTTGAGAATCTTAGGCAACTTACCAACTTTACCTACGACATTCCCAACAAGACGATCTGCCCTAGTTGAGGCTGGGTCTAGTGCAGTTCCCACACCTATCAGTCCTCCAGGATATGCCTCTTGGAGCGAATTTCCACTTCCTGAGAGAAGACTAACAATCTTTGCCTTGATTGGTTTGAAACCTTTCTCACCCTTTGAGCCTGGCGCAATTTCGATTTCGTCACCAATTTTCAGTTTTCCTTGAACAATTGAGCCGCCAATCACCCCTCCCTGCATTTTTTCGGGAGCTGTACCTGGTCGGTTAATATCAAAGGAACGTGCGACAAACATCTTTGGTAGGGCTTCATCATCGCGCTCCGGAGTTGGTATCACTTCTTCAATGGTCTTTATCAGAAGATCCGCATTTGCTCCGAAGACAGCTGATACTGGTACAATTGGAGCTCCTTCCGCAACTGTATCTTTTACAAAGTCTAGAATTTGTTGGTAGTGTTTCTTTGCTTCTTCCTTTGAAACAAGCTCGATTTTGTTTTGAACAATAATGATTTTTTCTACACCAACGATTTCAAGAGCGTGTAGATGCTCTGAAGTCTGAGGCATTGGACAAGGTTCGTCGGCAGCAATTACAAGAATCGCTCCATCCATCAGACTTGCCCCACTAAGACACGTAGCCATCAGAGACTCGTGACCAGGACTATCAACGAATGATATCTCACGGAGAACCTCTAAGGTTCCCCCACATTTGCTACACTTACCATCGTTTGCCAAGTGCGAAGTTGTATACATATCTGGCTCCGGACATTTCTTGCATTTCATTAGGGTTGTTGCAGCGTAACCAAGTCGTATTGAGATTCCACGTCTAATCTCATCCGAATGACGGTCAGTCCACTCTCCAGTTAGATGGGACACAAGTGTAGTTTTCCCATGGTCTACGTGACCTAACGTACCAATGCTAATCTCTGATTGTCCATCGTATTTTCTGGTCACTTAATATTCACTTCCGCCACAGGCTGTTTGGGCTTAGTCACACTTTCCTGTTGCCCATATGAAGTATATGGTTGACACTATGGTCACTAACTTCTGTACTCAG